>DASYRY010000323.1:0-2628 GCA_036004025.1 Candidatus Polarisedimenticolia bacterium
ACCGCCTGAAGGGATCGCCCCGTGGAACTCTCCTCCGCATGAACGTTAAGCTCGATCGCCGGCTCGAGGGCCAGCTCGAGGTGGCTTCGTGACCCGGCAACCTCAAATTCGATCGGCGGATCAAGTCGATACCCCCGGACGTCCACCTGAACCCGATACGTGCCGGTCTCCATCAGAGCGATTCGATACCGCCCCTGCTCGTCCGAGTCACCGGCGAATCCAGGATTCGAGCTGAACGCGATCGCTTCATCGCCCTCATTCATCATGGAAGTATAGCCGCCGGTATCGGGGCCATCCTTCCTCGACACGAGGACCGTGCCCCGCAGAGGAAGCCGTGTTTGGCGATCAAGGACCTCCCCGGAGATCCAGATCTCGGGGATGTCGATGTCCAGCCGGTTCTGCTGCGTCTTCTCCGGAATCACGATCCGCTTGCCTATCTTCCGCTCCTCCCATATCACCATCAGGCCATAGTTTCCCGGTCGGAGACCTCGGGCTTCGTACGAGCCGTCCTCACGGCATCGAATGGCTCGAGAGCCCATCGTCGGGCTGCCCGCGGGTAGCTCCCCCGGGGCCCGAGCCAGCGTGAGCAGCGCTCCAGAAGCGGGTGAACCCTCGTGAGTCACCATGCCAGAGAGGCGCACGCCGACACCGAAATCTTGAGCTGCAGTTCGCCCGTATTGGACCTCCACCGCTTGCGTCTCGAATCCTTGGTGCGTTCCCGGCACGTCCGCCTTGGAGAGAATCCACTGGCCTGCAGGGAGACCTTCCAATCGATAATGGCCGATGGCATCGGTCAGAGCGGTAGGACGGTCGCCCGACAGACTCGCGCTTATCTCCGCGCCCGGAAGCCGATCTCCGCTCTCCCCGTAGACGACCCCCTCCACGCTGCCACCCCGTGCGAGGAGAATCTCCACCTGATCGCCTCTATCAGAACCAGCTTCAGGGACCTCCGCCGCCATGTAACGCGGGTGCGTCACTCTGAGTCGGACCTTCCCCTCCACTCCCTGGATCGTGAATGCCCCATCGGAGTCTGTCTCGACCGGCAGGAAGTCCGTGGCCCGCACCGTGGCGCCGGGAACCGGATTCCGCGTCTCGGCATCCCGGACGACGCCACGAAGAGCCGCCCCGGTCTCCAGCCGAACTTCCACGGGGGAGGATTCTCCCGGGTCGACCCGGACCCCTTCGAGCACGGTTGGTTTGTAGCCGCGGGCCTTCACATTCAGGCGGTAGGTCTGTGGTCTCAGACCCTCGATGCGGAATCGCCCTTCCGCATCCTCGAAGGTCCTCGCCTGCTGCGAAGACCACCAGGGAACGAATCCCCACGACGATTCGGGCGTCAATGCCACGTTGAAGATGGTGGCGGGAAGCCCCGTGCTGTCGTCCAGAACTTGCCCGCTCAGCGATGCCTGACGCGTCATCTTCAACTCGAGATCCAGGGTGCCGGCGGGAACTTTCTCTTTCGTGATTGGGAAAAAGCTTTTCGCGTCCGTGCGAAGCTCGACGCTTCCCGAGGGCAGGCCGGAGATCCGGAACCTGCCTTCACGATCGGTCTCGTCCTGCGCGGACAGGCGGCGCCCTTCCTCGAAGAACTTTGCCTGGACGGAAGCTCCCGCAAGCGGCGACCCCGCATCGTCTCGGACGGTTCCAGAAACCTCGAGTCCTGGCTCGAGCCGGACCTCTCCCAGATCGGTCCGCTGCCCTTCTCGAACGATGCGATCCCGCAGGGTGATCGGAAGGAATCCCTTGGCCTGGAGCCGGATCGAATACCTTCCGGCGGGAAGTGGACCGGCGGCCAGGATTCCCTCCGCGTTCGACGGGGAAGCTTCGGAGACCAGGTCGAGATCCGCCGTGTCATCGGAATTCAGATGGGCCGTCGCTCCCGCGATGAGCTTCTTTTTTGAATCGCGAAGCCGGAGCCGGATCTCGCCCCCGTCGGGCAGGCGCACTTCCCGAGTAACGAGCGGCGCCGCAGGTGCCAACGTCAAGGAGCGTGCGGGACGCTCAGGATGTCGAAACACGATTCGATGGCGGATGCCCCAGGCAAGAGGCCCCAGCACGAGAGAGCCTTTCTCATTGCTCGTTCCACGCAGTTTGCTCAGTCGCTTCTTCTCGTCTTCTCCGAAGTATCGCCGATCCTCACCTTCCGTCCGAATCGACGCCACGACTCCCTTGAGGGGCTTTCCGTTCGCGTCGAGAACCGCCGCGGCGAGCCACGCCGCCCGAGTCAGCTCGAGGTCGAGCCAGCGTTCTTCCCCTTCCCGCAGGCCCACGCCCCGCTCGATGGGAACGAATCCTTCGGCCTGCACGACGATCGCATGCAGCCCGGGCGGAAGGAGCTCCAGTCGATAGGTTCCATCCGCCGGAGGTGGCTTGTCTTGGGTGACCTGTGGTGGTTCCTCTTGCGCCTCGAGGTGGACGCTGAAGTTCTTCAAGACGCTTCCCCCAGACAGAACTCGTCCCCGCAGGGAGGCTGGGCGCAGGAGCACGATCGGGTGTGTCTTCTCCTCTCTCTCCAGCACTCCCGACCATGGGAGGAATCCCGCAGCGCTCACCTGGAAGCGGCTCCCATCACGGCTGATGTGCGGGTCGGGAATCAGCTTTCCGGAGGTGTCGACGACCTTGACAGCG
>DASYRY010000324.1:0-7743 GCA_036004025.1 Candidatus Polarisedimenticolia bacterium
TGACCGGGACGGATCTCACCGAGCACCGCGTGCTGTACCTCCTGTTCTCCCATCTCTTCTCGTTCCTGACCGTCGCGTACCTGTCCTCCCATGTCTCCGAGCTTCTCCGAAGCACGGGCGAGAGCCTGGAGGAGAAGGAGAATGACCTGGCGGAGCTGCGGGCTTTCAACGAGGACATCCTCACCTCGATCAACAGCGGCTTGATCACCACGTCGCTGGAGGGCCGCATCACCTTCACCAACCGGGCCGCCAGCGAGATCACCCATTATCCGGCCGACCAGATCATCGGGATGGACCTCGAGGGACTGCTCGGCGCGGGAGAGGGGTTTCTCGCGGACGTGAGACGGGCTCTCGATCGCGCCAACCGCTACCGGTTCGAGAGGGAATTCACCTCGCGCGAAGGGGGCACGCTCTTCCTGGGCTTTACGGCCTCGATCCTGCGCAACAAGGAGGGGGTCCCCCTCGGGTTCATCTTCATCTTCCAGGACCTCACCGATATCCGGGTCCTCGAGGAGGAGGTGGGCCTTAAAAAAAGGATGGCGGCCCTGGGGGAGATGGCGGCGGGAATGGCGCACGAGCTGCGGAATCCGCTGGCGTCGATCAGCGGATCGGTTCAGTTCCTCAGCCGGGATCTTCCGGAGGGGTCGTCCCAAGCGGAGCTGATGGAGATCATCCTCAAGGAGTCCCGGAGATTGGACCACACGATCCGCGATTTCCTCCTGTTCGCGAAGCCGGGGCCGTTCACTCCCGAGCAGGTGGATCTCGCGGCGCTGCTCGCCGATTCCCTGAAGCTGCTCCGCAATAGCGATGAGTTCGGAGAAGCTCACCGCGTGAAGACCCAGTTCCATCCGGAGCACATCCCGGTCGTGGTCGACGCGAACAGGATGCGACAGGTGTTCTGGAACCTCTCCAAGAACGCCCTGAAGGCCATGCCCGAAGGAGGGAGCCTGACGGTCAAAGCTCTCGGAGAGATGGACGGGCAGGTGCTGGTCAGCTTCGCGGACGAGGGAATGGGAATGCCCGACTCCGAGGTCGATCGGAACTTCCAACCTTTTCACGGATCCTTCCGGCAGGGAACCGGCCTCGGCCTGGCCATCGTCTACCGGATCGTCCAGGAGCACAAGGGGCGCATTCGCGTCAAGAGCCGGCGAGGCGCCGGCACCGAGTTTCAGATACTTCTGCCCAAGGCGCAATCCGAGCCGCGCCAGGCGTCACAGGGGGAGACTTGGACCGCATCCTGATCGTGGATGACGAGAAGGGGATGAGAGATCTCCTCTCCATCATGCTCAAGAACGACGGCTACAAGGTCGATTGCGCCGAGTCGGCCGCCCGGGCGCGCGATCTCATCTCGAAGGGAGCCTACGACCTGGTCCTCTCGGACATCGCGATGCCCGACGGCTCGGGGGTCGACGTTCTGCGGATGGCCCGAGAAATCCAGCCGGATTGCATCTTCATCCTGATCACGGCCTATGCCTCCACCGAGTCCGCCATCGAGGCCCTGAAACTGGGGGCGTACGACTATCTCATCAAGCCGTTCGACGTCGAGGAGCTGCGTATCGTCCTCAAGAATGCCCTGGAGAAGCGACAGCTCGAGCAGGAGAACACCCTGCTCAAGCGGGAGCTGAAGGAGTCGTCGCGGTTCGACGACCTGGTGGGAGCATCCCCGGCGATGGAGCAAGTGAACGCGATGCTGGACCGCGTGGCCCCCACCAACAGCACCGTGCTGATCTGGGGCGAGTCCGGAACCGGCAAGGAGCTGGCCGCCCGCGCCATCCACCGGCGCAGCCCGCGCCGCGCCAAGCAGTTCGTCTCGATCAACTGCGGCGCGCTCCCCGACGAGCTGCTCGAGTCGGAGCTGTTCGGGCACGTGAAGGGGTCCTTCACGGGAGCGGTCGCGAGCAAGAAGGGTCTGTTCGAGGTCGCGGACGGCGGGACCATCTTCCTCGACGAGATCGGCGATACCTCGCCCGCGATGCAGGTCAAGCTGCTGCGCGTCCTCCAGGAACGGCAGATTCGCCGGGTGGGCGGCACGGAGCAGCTGGAAGTCGACGTGCGGATCATCGCCGCGACGAACCAGGATCTGGAGGCCATGGTCCGCGAGCGGCGCTTCCGGGAGGATCTCTATTACCGGATCCACGTCATCGCCATCCAGATGCCTCCCTTGAGGGAGAAGCGCGACGACATTCCCGTACTCGCGAATCACTTCCTGGCCAAATATACTAAGATCATGGGGAAGCGAATCCGCGAGATCTCGCCCGAGGCGCTGAAGCAGCTCACGGAATACGGCTGGCCCGGTAACGTGCGCGAGCTGGAGAACGTCATCGAGAGGGCTGTGGCCCTCGAGGGCACCGATCGAATTCTGCCCGCGAGCTTCCATCGAGAGGTGGCCCCTCGCTCGGAGTCGGGAAGCGGTCTCCCCGTGGCCCTGCAAGACGGAGGGATCGATCTCGAGACGCAGCTGGAGCAGCTGCGGGAGCGATTCATGAGCGAGGCCCTGTCGCGCTCGAACGGCGTGCAGACCCGCGCCGCGGAGCTCCTGGGAATGAGTTTCCGTTCCTTCCGGTATTTCGCCAAGAAGTACAACCTGATGGAGAGCCGGGAGCCCAAGGAAGGCTTCGGCCGATAGGAACGAAGCATGGGGGTCTCCTCCCAGCTGCGATCGGCCGCGGGCCGTCTCATCGCGCTCCTCTGCCTGGCCCTGGCGGTCGCGCTCCTGTTCTATCCCGCCCTTCTGGGTGAGGGACTCTTCTACTTCCGCGACGTCAGCCTCAACCACTATCCAACCCGGGTGTACTCCAGCGCCGAGATCCGGGCCGGTCATTTTCCCTTCTGGAATCCCTTCCTTTCGGGAGGCGTGCCTCTCGCCGCCAACCCGAACAACCTGATCCTTCACCCGATCACGCTCCTTTTCCTCCTGCTTCCCGTCGGGATGGCTTTCACTGCATCGGTGGTCCTCCAGTTCCTCCTCGCGGCATGGGGCATGTATCTGCTCGCGGAGGAAGAGGGAATGCGCCGGGAGGCCGCGGGCTTGGCTGCGCTGGTGTACGCGCTGTCGGGGCCGCTGGCTTCCTGCGGCTCCCTGCTCAACCTCCTCTCATCTTGGGCGTGGGTGCCCCTGGCGCTCTTCGCACTCGCCCGACACCGCCGGAGGGGGAGTCGCTCGTCGCTGATAGGTTATTCGGCCGCGATGGCGGTGCCGATCATCGCGGGCGATCCCGTGGCGGTGGGCACCACGATCCTGATCGGAGCGATCTTGACGGTGTCGAGGGATCGCGCGGAAGGACATTCCACTCTCCGCCACCTGCGTGCGGCGGGGGGAGGGGTCCTCCTCGCCTGCGGGCTCTCCCTCGTGGCGATTCTCCCCGCCCGGGAGATGGTCTCCGTCTCCTCGCGGGCGCACGGGATCCCCTACGAGGACGCCCTGAGCTGGTCCGTGCCGGTCCCCAGGCTGCTGGAGTTCTTCGTCCCTGCTCTGTACGGCGATCCCACCACCCTGAACCCCTCTTCCTATTGGGGGGGAATGGTCTTCGAAAAGGGGTATCCGTTTCTTCTGAGTCTCTACGTGGGGATCGTCCCAGGCCTTCTTGCATGGGCGGCGCTCGTACGGCGGCCTGCGCGCAGAGAAACAGCGCTGGCGGCGGTTGTCTTCTTCATGGTGCTGGTCTCGCTGGGATCGGCGGGCAGAGTCTATCCCTTGCTGTATCGAGCGGTCCCCCTGTTCAGCTCTCTTCGGTATCCCTCGCGGTTCGTGCTGTGCGGGAGCCTTGCCTTCGCTCTCCTGTGCGGGCTCGGGATGCACCGTCTGCAGGAGAGCCTCGAGCATCCTGCAGGAGATGCTTGGACGAGGCGCGTGATCGGTGCGGGTCTGCTCGCAGCGACACTCGCCCTGGCAATGGCCTTCTTCCCCGGCGCTCTTCCCCGTTTCGCCGTGAAGGTCCTCGGCCTTCCCTCGAGCCTCGATCCGAGAACACTCTCCGCAATCGCGTCCGCGTTGAAAGGAAGCTTTCTTCGATGTGGTCTTCTCGCCGCCGGCTTCTGCGCCCTCATCGCGGCGGTGCGTCGTGGGCTGCGCCCATCCTGGGTCGCCGCGATGGTCCTCCTGGCGGTGGGAGGGGATTTGCTGGCGGCGAGCCTCCGGCTCAATCCCGTGGTTCCCTCCACGTTCTATGAAGCGCATCCCCCCGCGGCCGACCTCGTCGAGCGCAGCCGTCTGGAGCAGCGCGTCTATCTCGAGGGGAGGCCTCCGGGATTCGCGGTGATGGCGGGAAGCGACTCGGCCTGGTGGGGTTATTACTGGGACCAGGTCTCCTGCAGGGTGGCGACCTGTCTCCCATGGCGGATTCCGATGGCTTACGATCGCAGCACGGATCTGCTCAGCACGGGAAGGTACGACGATCTGTCCCGTGAGATGCCCCGGCTCGGGGCGGGGGAGGTCCGCAGGCTCTGCGATCTTGCCTCTGTGGGACTCGTCCTCGCCTATCGCGATCTCGAGGATGCTTCCCTGAAGCTGGAGGGCCGCCTGACCCGGCAGACCAGCGTGCCGTTGCGATTGTACCGGAACCTTGGCGCTCTCCCTCGGGCCTACTTCGTGTCTCACGCGATCCAGGAGCGGGGCGGTGTCGTGGAATCCCTCACCCGCGAACACTGGGATCCGCGCAGCAGCGTGTTGCTGGAAGGAATCGACGGCGATCGAGGCGTTTCGGGAAGGGAGGGAGACGTGGAGTGGGTCGCCGATCGCGGCGAGCTCCTGGAGCTTCGTGTCGCGGCCTCGGATCGCGGATGGGTGGTGCTCACCGACAACGACTATCCCGGCTGGACGGCGGAGCTCGATGGAAGGCGCGTGCCGATTCTCCGGGCCAATTTCCTGTTTCGCGCCGTCGAAGTCTCCCCGGGCGGTCACCGGCTGACTTTCCGCTACTCTCCGCGCTCGTGGTGGCTGGGTGGGGCCGGAACGATTGGCTCGATGGCGCTGGCGGGCTTCTGGATGCTTCGCGGCGCAAGGCGGGGCGGCGCTTGAGCTCTGCGGAGGCCTCCGAATTCCGCCCTTCCCGCTGGAATCGGCTCTTCTTCTTCTTGATTGCGGCCTGTGCGGCGAGCGCGGCATTGCAGCCGGTCAGAAGCTACGATCTCGGATGGCACCTGGCCACCGGCAGGCTGATGGTTTCCGAGGGAGGGATCCCTCGGACCGATCCCTTCTCCTTCACGCGCTCAGGAACACCCTGGCTGGATCACGAATGGCTCTTCCAGATCCCCGCTTATCTGGGGTACGCCGCCGCCGGCTGGAAGGCCCTCGCTTTGGGAACGCTGTTCCTGTCAGTCGCGGCCTATCTTCTCCTGGCTCTCTGCGCGCGCTCGCGCGCCGGGGACACGGACGGCGTCACCGTACTCCTGGCGCTGTCGCTCGCGGGAGCGCGGTTTCGCTTCGACCCTCGGCCTGAGATGGTGAGCTATCTGTTTCTGGCGGCGCTTTGTTTCCTTCTTGAATGGAGCAGGCGCCGCGGCACGGCGGCAAGCGCCTCGCCGCTCTTCGCCGTGTTCGCCCTGTGGGCGAATTTTCATCCTGCGGCGCTTCTGGGAGCGGCGGTGCTGGTGGCCTGGGTCGCGGGTGAGAGCATTCAAGACAGGCTTGCCGGCAGGAGGTCGACATTCTCCCCCGCAAGGACTTGGGTCGCGCTCCTCTCCCCCATGGCGATGATGCTGAATCCGGGCGGATGGCGCATTCTTCTGGTGCCGCTGGAATTGCACCGGATCATCGCCTCCGGACACGCGCCCAACCTCGAATGGGCGCGCCCGACCTATGCCGAGTTTCCTCTTCTTTATGGGTCGGCGATCCTGGGCCTGGCGCTCGTTCTCTCTGGACCGAAAAGGATCGACTGGCCTCCCACGCTGGCCGCCAGCGTGGCCGGAGTGCTCGCTTTCCAGCAGCTGCGCAACATCGGGTTTTTCTTCCTGCTGCTTCCCCTGGCCCTCGCCCGCCCCCTGGCGGACAGAATACGGGCGGGAAAGCTGCCACGGCTCGTCATGCGCGTTTTGGGCGGAGCCTCTCTGATGGCGCTCGCGATCCTCTTCGCCAGTGAGGCCCCGGCGTTGAATCGTAGGAGTTATCTGGACCCGGTCGCTCCGGAGGGAGCGGTACGGTTCCTGGATCGATACCAGGTGGGGAAGCGGCTGTTCAACGACGTCAAATTCGGCGGGTACCTGATCTGGAGGAGATACCCCGAACACCCGGTGTTCATCGACGGACGCAACGAAGTCTATGATTCGCTGCTGGCGGAAATTTTCCATGCGCTCGGCTCCTGGAAGGGCTGGGAGGAGATGCTCGCGCGGTACGAAATCGATGCGGCCATGCTCAGGCGCGGTCAACTCCAAGCCGTGGAGTACCCTCCCGTTTCTTCAGGCTCCCCTCCCAGGAAGGAGATGCGGGCGTTTTCGGCCGCCTATTTCCAATCCTCCCGATGGGCGCTCGTCTACTGGGACGACCATGCGGTGATCTTCGTCCGCCGTGATGATCCCTCCTACCGCGGCCTGCTCGAGCTGGAGTATCGGGTCGTCAATCCGGACGATTCGAATCACCTCTTGGAAGAAATCCGCCACGGCCGGGCCGACCGGACGGCGGCTTTGCGGGAATTGGACCGCAACCTGAGAGGGAATCCCGGCTGCTGGAGCGCGCGCCTCCTACGGGACCAGATCGCCGCCCTGGAAGCGACCTCCGGGTCGTGACACCCAGCGTCAGCTTGCGCTTTTCTACAGTGACGCAAGTGGATACGACCGGCGGGATTTCAAAATCGTCTCCGGGATGGAACCGTATAACATCATTAAAAACCTGATGGTTACGCTTGACGCTCGGCACCTTCTTCCTTGGCATCCGAGTTGCTCTAAGAGGCGCGCAGGAGGTGTTATCGAGATGAGAAACCAGAAGGGATTTACTCTGATCGAGCTGTTGATTGTCGTGGCCATCATCGGGATCATCGCGGCCATCGCCATCCCGAACCTGCTGAACGCCATCGACCGCGGGAAGCAGAAGCGCACCATGGCCGACATCCGGTCGCTGGGAACGGCGGTGGAGTCCTACGCGGTGGATAACAACTTCTACCCGAAGGTCGCCACGTACGCTGCCGTGACCCCGTTCCTCCAGCCCATCTACATCAAGACCGCTCCGACGGCGGATGGCTGGAACAAGGTGTGGGAGTTTCAGGGTGACACGACGAACGGCGTGGACTACACCCTGATCAGCCGCGCCAAGGATGGCGTTGCGAGCGCCATCACGGGCGGGATGACCAACAACTTCAACTGCGACATCTTGTTCGCGAACGGCCAGTTCTTCCAGTGGCCGCAGGGAACCCAGACCTAGTCCCTGGCCCCGCGATGCACGGGCGGTGCCCCCGCGGCGCCGCCCTTTTTTTTGCGCGAGCGTCTGGCGAAATCACCGGGAACCAACGAGGCCGCAAATGCTCAGTGAGCCTGACACCGATTGTCAGCTGGAGCCTCTGCGGCAGGCAAAAGGCGGCGACCAGGGCTTCCTCCAAGGGAGTCGGTAGCACCGAAAGCCACTATTCCACAGGGCTTTGAGGGCACGCGGGGCCGGGGCGGACGGCCTGGCAGGGCGATTGCTTTCACCCCCGAGAGGAGGTGGTATCGAAGATGAGAAGCCAGAAAGGATTTACTCTGATCGAGCTGTTGATTGTCGTGGCCATCATCGGGATCATCGCGGCCATCGCCATCCCGAACCTGCTGAACGCCATC
>DASYRY010000325.1:0-5805 GCA_036004025.1 Candidatus Polarisedimenticolia bacterium
CCAGGTTGTCGCGATAGTACTCCGACGCCGAGACGCCCCAATCGGCCTTCGCCGCCGCAAGGTGAATGACGCACGAGACGCCTTCGAGAGACTCCTCCACCACCGGCTTGTGGTTCAGGTCGCCCCGGACGAAGCGTTCGAGGCGGGCCGATCCGCCCCCCTCCCGATCCACTCCGCAGACACGATGCCCCTGCTGCGCAAGAGCCGGAACGAGATGGCTCGCGACGAACCCTGAGGATCCGGTGACGAGGACGCTCATTCCTCACCCGCCGTCGGGATACTATTGAAACCTAAGGCCCGATCTGTGATGAAGGTACTTTAACCCAAGATCCACGTCGGATTGAAAAGCATCGAGAAATGGTGGTAAATTGCCGGCGGCTCAAGAGGCATCCAAGCGAATATTCCCACCTCTGACAAGGGTTTAGGGTCAGGTCCGAAGTGTCGGGGTCGGATCTTTCTGCGGAGGCAGAAGTCGTGGCGGGACCTCAGGAAAGCGGCGGCCGTTTCGATCTCGTGGTGATCGGAGCGGGTCCGGGCGGCTACATTGGGGCGATCCGGGCTTCCCAGCTCGGATTGAGGACTGCTCTGATCGAGAAAGACGCGGAGCTGGGGGGCACTTGCCTTCTTCGCGGCTGCATTCCCACGAAGGCTCTGCTGCAAAGCGCCGCGATGCATCACACGCTGCAGCACGCGGGCGAATTCGGCTTCAAGATCTCGGGAGTGCAGCTCGATTTCCCCGCGGTGCAGAAGAGGAAGGCCGCCATCGTGGAGCGGCTTTCCAAAGGCGTGGCCTTCCTCATGAAGAAAAACCGCGTCCAGGTATTCGAGGGGACCGGGAAGATTGACGGGCCTTTCAGAGTCTCGGTCGCTTCGCGCTCAGGCAGGAGCCAGATCCTCGAAGCCAAGAACATCCTCCTCGCCACGGGATCCGAGGCGAAGGGCCTGCCCGGAATCGAGCCCGACGGGAAGAAGATCCTGACTTCCGATCACGCGCTCGAGCTGTCCGCGGTCCCCAAGTCGATCATCATTCTCGGCGCCGGAGCCGTGGGGGTGGAATTCGCCTCGATCTTCTCCAGCTTCGGGACCCAGGTGACGGTCGTGGAGCTTCTTCCCAGAGCGGTTCCCGGGGAAGACGAGGAAATCTCCAAGGAGCTGGAGCGCTGCTTCAAGAAGCGAGGCATCACCGTTCGCACCGGCGTCAAGGTTCAGAAGGCCTCACCTTCCGCCAAGGGAGTGGAGGTGATACTCACCTCCGGCGAGGGGGGAAAACCGGAAACGCTGTCCGCGGAATTCCTGCTCCTGGGTGTCGGAAGGCGGCCGAAGAGCGACGGTCTCGGTCTCGAAAAGACGAAGGTAATCGTGGAGAAAGGATTCGTGAGAACCGACGCCGTCTATCGCACCGCCGAGCCGGGCCTCTGGGCCATCGGCGATCTCGTCGGCCGAGCGCCCTTGGCGCACGTCGCCTCCCACGAGGCGGTCGCGGCGGCCGAGGCGATGGCAGGGGGAGAGCCGCACCCGATCAACTACGATCAGGTTCCATGGTGCACCTACTGCGATCCGGAGGTGGCCCGGGTCGGGCTCACCGAGAAACAGGCGCAGGAGCGCGGGCATTCGGTGAAGAGCGGGAAGTTTCCCTTCTCGGTCCTGGGTCGGGCCCAGATCCTCGGCGAGACGGAGGGATTCGTGAAGATCGTCACCGATCAGAAATACGGCGAGGTGCTCGGAGTCCACATCATCGGACCGAAAGCCACCGAGCTGGTCGCGGAAGGCGCCGCGCTGCTCGCCTTGGAAGCCACCACCGAATCGATCGTCGCCACCCTGCATGCCCATCCCAGTCTCTCCGAAGCCGTCGGCGAGGCGGCGCTGGACGTCCTGGGCCGGGCGCTGAATCGCTGAGCCGATGCCGAAAACCGCCCGCGCCCGAAAAAATCGCCAGGAGCGGACATCCGGCCACGGGAGATCGCTCGACCGGGCCCGGCTCCTGGATCTCTATTACTACCTGATGCTGAACCGGCTGGTGGAGGAACGTCTCTCCGCGCTGTACCGGCAGGGGAAGATTCAGGGCGGGCTCTACAGCAGCAAGGGGCAGGAAGGGATCTCCGTCGGCTCCGCCTACGCTCTGGCGCCCCAGGACGTGCTCGCACCCATGATCCGGAACCTAGGCTCCATGCTGGTGCGAGGCGTGCGGCCCGTGGAGCTCTTCCTGCAGTACATGCAGAAGGAAGGGAGCCCATGCAAGGGACGCGACACGTCGCTTCACTTCGGGGGCATCGACCGGGGCTTCGTGCCTCCCATCAGCCACCTGGGAACGCTGATCCCCGTGATGGCCGGCGTGGCGCTGGCTGGACGGATGCAGGGCAAAGACCTCGTGGCGCTCACCTACATCGGTGACGGCGCGACCAGCACGGGAGACTTCCACGAAGGCCTGGGCATCGCCTCGGTGAATCGGCTCCCCCTCGTCGTTCTCATCGAGAACAACCGCTGGGCCTATTCCACGCCGGTCGCGGCCCAATCGTGCCTCGTCGATCTTGCCGACAAGGCCCGAGCGTACGGCGTTCCCCAGGGAGTCGCGGACGGCAACGACGTCCTGGCGGTGTACGAGGCCACGTCCCGCGCCGTGAATCTGGCGCGCGCCGGCAAGGGTCCGGTCCTTCTCGAGTGCAAGACGATGCGCATGCGCGGGCATTCCGAGCACGATGACGCCTGGTACGTGCCCGAGGAAGAGCACCGGTTCTGGGAGAAGCGGGACCCCATCCAGATCTACGAGAAGCATCTCCTCAAGACTTCCGTCGCCACATCCTCCGACCTCAAGAAGATCGAGCAGCGCTGCCTGTCCGAGATTGAGAAAGACTTGAGCGCTGCCGAGTCGGCTCCCTTCCCCCGTCCTGAATCCTGCGTGGAGGACGTCTACGCCCCCGCCTCGGACGATTCCGAGGACGAGCCGGCGCAGCCTCGCCGCCTCGCAAGGAGGTCCTGATGGCCGAGGCGGTCACCTACCTCGAGGCGATCCGTCAGGGACTCTCCGAGGAGATGGAGCGCGACGAGCGCGTCTTCATGCTGGGTGAGGATATCGGGGTCTATGGAGGCGCGTTCAAGGTGACCAAGGGCTTCCTGGAGCGCTTCGGCAAGGACCGGGTGATCGATACCCCTATCGCCGAGTCGGGAATCGTCGGCGCCGCCATCGGCGCTTCCCTGATGGGCATGCGCCCCGTCGCGGAGATGCAGTTCATCGATTTCATCTCCTGCGCCTTCAATATGATCACCAACTTCGCCGCCAAGAGCCGCTGGCGCTATGGCGCGGGAGTGCCTCTGGTGATTCGGGGTCCTTCCGGAGGGGGGGTGCGGGGCGGCCCGTTCCACTCCCAGAACCCGGAGATGTACTACGTTCACACGCCTGGCCTCAAAGTCGTCGCTCCCGGCACGACCCGCGACGCGAAGGGACTCATCAAGGCGGCCATCCGCGACGAAGATCCGGTCATCTATCTGGAGCACAAGTACCTCTACCGCCTGCCTCGCATCAAGGAGGTCCTTCCGGAGGAGGACTACCTCGTGCCGATCGGCAAGGCGGCCTTGAAGCGCGAGGGGAAGGATCTTTCCCTCATCACGTACGGCGCCATGCTGTTGCATTGTCTGGACGCCGCGGAGGCCTTGGATAAGGAGGGGGTGAGCGCCGAGGTGCTGGACCTGCGCACGCTGCTTCCGTTGGACGCGGACGCCATCGAGGCGACCGCGAAGAAGACCGGCAAAGTTCTCGTCGTGCACGAGGATACGCGCACCGGAGGAATCGCGGGGGAGATCACGGCGCTGATCAACGAGCGGGCTTTCGAATACCTGGATGGCCCGGTGCTGCGGGTCACTTCGCCCGACGCTCCCGTCCCGTATAGCGCTCCCCTGGAGGACTACTTCCTTCCCAACGCCGCCAAGGTCATTGAGGCCGCGAGGAGGCTGGCTGCCTATTAGGAAATCTTCGTTTGGGGCTTGCGGCCGGGCTTTCCGGATTGGTACCCTCGATCCCGAACCGCCATCGATTGGAGGGGATCATGAACCGTATGGGCAGGTGCGGTCCGTTGTTCTTGCTGATTGCGACGCTCCCGGCCATGGGAGGAACCAATCCGCTTCCCAAGGGAAGCCCCGATCCGCCCGATGCGCGCGCGCAGGTCGAATCCGCGATGCAGGACTACGCGCGGCTCCAGGCGGTCGCCGACTCCGAAGGGCTGGCGGCCTCCTACACCCAGGACGGCGAGCTGCTCGAGCCGGGGATGGAGGCGCTGAGCGGGCGCGACGCGATCAAGAAATTCCTCACTTCGTTCGGAGACGTCCAGATCGAATGGGCCTCCATGACCTCGGGAGCGATCGACGTGTGGGGGGATGCCGCCGTGCAGTGGGGCTCCTACGCCCAGCGGGTCACTCTCCCCGGCAAGCCGGCGGAGGAGCACAGGGGGCGCTACGTGGCGCAGTGGTCCCGGCAGGCGAGCGGCAAATGGCTCATTCGGCGGCTCATGATGCAGCCCTCCGGCTCCTGATGCGAGGGAGCTCCAGGCCGGGTCCAATCGTCTTCGGCATCTTTTTTCTCCTCGCCGGGCTGGTGCTCGGCGGTCCTTGCGCTGTCGCGCAGGACGACCCCCACGCCGCCTGCGCCGCGCCTCCGAGCTACGTTCCGGAGGAAATCCTGGAGCGCCCCGTCCGTCTGCGGACCGGGATCGGGAACTCCCACGAGATCGTCACCACGTCCTCGAAACAGGCGGCGGCCTTCTACGATCAGGGGCTCAACTATCTCGAATCGTACGTCTGGATCGAGGCCGCGAGATCCTTCCACCAGGCGCTCCGCCTGGATCCGAACCTGGCGATGGCCTACGTCGGACTGAGCCGGGTCCATTCCGGGCTCGAGGATCCCCCCGGCGCGAAGCGCTTTCTCGACAAGGCCAAACAGCTCGCCTTGAGCGCCTCCGAGCGCGAGCTTCGCCGCATCGAGATCCGCGAAAAACAGCTGACGGCGATGGACGACCTCGGCGATCTGCCGAAATACCTCGCCTACAAGAAGGCGATCGATGATGCGCTCGCGGCCGATCTGGGGGATCCCCAGCTTTGGCTGCTGAGGGGCAACGCGGAAGAATCGAACGCCTCGGGCCGCGGGCAGCGCGGGGGCGCCGCCTCGGTGGCGTTCTACGAGCAGGTCCTGAGGCTCGTCCCGGATCACGCCTCGGCCCATCACTTTCTCGTCCACTCCTACGAGACCGTCGGACGCATCGACAAAGCCCTTGAGCACGGTGAAGCCTATGCGCGGCTGTCCCCCTCCATCCCGCACGCGGCCCACATGTGGGGCCACGATCTGAGAAGGGTGGGCCGGATCGACGATGCGATCGCCCAGTTCCTCCGGACGGGAGCGCTGGAGCGCGCCTACTACGATGCGGAGAAGATCGATCCGGGACTCGACTGGCACCACGCCCACAACCTGGATCTCCTCGCGACCTGTTATCAGCACAAAGGGCAGATGAGACTCGCCGAGAAGACCATGCGCGAAGCAGCGGCGCTCCCGGTGCTGAGCGCCTATCGTGCCTTCAACGCGCGCGAGCTTCCGAGCTTCCTGATCCACCGCGGCCGGTATGCGGAGGCGCTCGAGGCGACGCGGTCCATGACCGAGAGCTCCTATCCGCAGGCGAAGGCCGTGGGTCACGCGCTGTCGGGACAGGCGCTGATCGGCCTGCGACGGCTGAAGGAAGCGGGAGAAGAGCTGGAGAAGGCGCGGCGCGAGATGCAGGCGGTCCCGGCCGTGACCGCTGGAATCACGCCCCGTCGCTCCGCTGT
>DASYRY010000326.1:0-2756 GCA_036004025.1 Candidatus Polarisedimenticolia bacterium
GCTTTCAGGGAGGGGTGATTCTCATCCTGGGCGGGAAGGACAAAGGGGGAGATTTTACTCCCCTGTTTCCGCTGATCCGGGAGCGCGCGGCGGGACTGATTCTGATGGGAAAGGCGAGGGAGACCATCGCCGCCCAGATCGGAGAGCCGGTCCCGACTCGTAAGGTGGAGACCATGGAAGAGGCGGTGGCCGCCGCGAGCGAGATGGCGCCCCCTGGAGGCGTGGTGCTGCTCGCGCCCGCCTGCGCCTCCTTCGACGCCTACCGGAACTTCGAGGAGCGCGGCGAAGACTTTCGCAGGAAAGTCGTGTCCCTGGCCGCCGGCGGCGGTCCGGATCGAGTGCGCTGATGTCACGCAAGCTGGCTTTCGATCGGACGCTCTTCGTCATCCCCGTGGCCCTGTCGCTGTTCGGGGTCGTGATGATCTACTCAGCCTCGGCCGTGCTGTCGATGCAGCGCTTCGGTTCTCCCTACCACTATCTGACGAAACAGGTCGCCGCCCTGGTCGCGGGCTTCGTCCTCATGATCGGAGCTATGTCGTTCGACTATCGCAGGCTGCGCAATCGATGGATTCTTCTCGGCTCGCTTGCGGGCGTCGCGGCGCTCCTCATGCTGGCGCTGCTCACTCCGTCGGGACCCGTGCGCCGGTGGATCTCCCTCGGCTTCTTCTCCTTCCAGCCCTCGGAGCTGGCGAAGCCGGTTCTCGTCCTCTTCCTCGCGGCGTTCCTGGACCGCCGCGCCGAAGAGATCAACGACTGGAGGCGGACGCTGGCTCCCGCGGCAGTGGCGGTGGGCGGAATCGCTTTCCTGATCTACATGCAGCCGGACCTCGGAACCGCCGCGGCGCTGTGTCTCATCTCGGGGCTGCTTCTCTTCCTCGCCGGGCTGAACACGCGCATCCTGCTCTCCGGAGGGGCGCTCGGCTTCGTGGCCCTCACCGTCATGATCTTCCAGGCCGATTACCGGGTGCGGCGCCTGATGACCTTCCTGCATCCCTCGGACGATCCTCTGGGAGCGGGTTTCCAGATCCGCCAGTCACTGCTGTCTTTCGGCAGCGGCGGCATCCAGGGAATCAACCTCGGCGAGGGCAGGCAGAAGCTGTTCTTCCTTCCCGAGCCGCACACCGATTTCATCTATTCGGTCATCGGGGAGGAGCTGGGGCTCATCGGCACGACTCTGGTGCTCATCGTCTTCGCGCTTCTCTTGTGGCGAGGGGCCCGGGCTTCGCTTCGCGCTCCGGATCGATTCGGCTACTTGCTGGGAATGGGACTCACCTTGTTCCTGGTGGTGCAGGCGATGCTGAACATGGGGATGGTGCTGGGATTGCTCCCGACGAAGGGACTCCCGCTCCCGTTCGTCTCCTACGGCGGATCGTCGTTGATGGTGGGGCTGCTCTCGGTGGGGGTGCTGTTGAACATCTCCCAGCATTCGAACTGAGGTGGTCGAAGCGGGGATGGCGGGACGCGTCGTCTTCGCCGGAGGCGGGACCGGCGGGCACGTCTATCCCGCGGTGGCGGTGGCGCAAGCCCTCGAGAAGCGCCACCCGGGTCTGGAAGTGGTTTTCATCGGGACCGGCTCCCCTTTCGAGGAGCGCGTCGTGGGCGGTCACGGGTTCCGGCTCCTGAAGGTGAGCTCGAGAGGATTTCTCGGAAGAAGCCTCCGGGCCAAGGCGGAGTCGCTGTTTCACTCGGGGATGGGTTTGTTCCAGTCGATGAGGATTCTCTGGGAGATGAAGCCCCAGGCGGTCGTGGGAGTCGGCGGGTTCGCCTCCGGACCCGTGGTGGCGGGTGCGATCTTGCTGCGCATCCCGACCATGATCCAGGAGCAGAACTACTCGCCGGGCCTCGCAAATCGGATCCTGGCGCGCTGGGTGGATCGGATCGCGGTCTCCTTCGAGGAGACCCGGGATTTCCTCGGGGGCCGCGGCGAGGTGACGGGCAACCCGATCCGCATGGAGTTCGCCTCCGTGAAGCCCAAGGCGCGGGGAACTCCCTTCTGCGTCCTGATCTTCGGGGGAAGCCAGGGGGCGATGACGCTCAACCAGAGGATGCTGGAATCCCTCCCCATGCTCGCCCCGCTGAGACTGGCCCTGAGGATCGTCCACATGACGGGAGAAAAGGACTTCCAGCGCGTCGAGGCCGCCTATCGCGCCGAGCGACTCGACGCCCGCGTAGTCCCCTATCTCGAGAGCATGGCCGAGGAGTACGCCAAGGCGGATCTCGTCATCGCCCGCTCGGGAGCCACCACCGTGGCCGAGCTCACCGCGTGCCAGAAGGCCTCGATTCTGGTTCCCTTCCCGCATGCCGCGGGCGATCACCAGCGGCTCAATGCGGAGAAGCTGGAACAGTCGGGAGCCGCTCGCGTGATCCCGGAGAAGGACCTGACGGGAGCCCGTCTGGCGAAGGAGATCGAGGATCTCCTGAAGAATCCGGATCGCTTGACCGCCATGGAGCGGGCCGCGGCCCCTCTGGCCCGTCCCGACGCGACGGTGAGGGTCGCGGAGCTCCTGGAAGAGCTCCTGGCATGAAGAAGGTCCGGCAGGTCCATTTCGTGGGGATAGGCGGCATCGGAATGAGCGGGATCGCCGAGGTGCTCTTGAACTTGGGATACGGGGTGACCGGGTCGGACCTCACCGCCAGCGCCGTCACCCGGAGGCTGGAGGAGCTGGGAGGCCGCGTCGCGATCGGCCACGCCGCTCGCAACGTGCAAGGAGCGGACGTGGTCGTGATCTCGAGCGCCGTGAAGGGGGACAACGTGG
>DASYRY010000327.1:0-7691 GCA_036004025.1 Candidatus Polarisedimenticolia bacterium
TCCCCGGAGACGGTGCGCTGCATCCGGGCGATGTCGGACGTCAGCCTCGAGATGAGGAGACCCGTGGGGTGCGTGGAGAAGAAGGCCGGAGCCTGGCCCTGGATGCGGCGGTAGAGATCTCGCCTCAGGTCGAGGATCACCTGAAGTCCCACGGCCCGCACGTAGTAGGTGCTGAAATAGGTGAGAAGTCCCTTGATGAGGTAGAGAATCAGGATGAGGACGGCGATCGTCAGGAAGGTCGTGCTCCTCCCTTTTGATTCGAGCCTGCGCCCGAGGCGGGAGATCCGCACGATCCATCCCTCGCCCAGGAGCCGGTTGGAGAAGTCCAGGACGTTGAACGCTTCGCCGGAGGCGCGGGCCTTCGCCTCGAGGCCGGGCGCACCGGGGGCGACGCGGAGGACGTCATTCACGAGCGGCCGGACCAGGCTGGCCAGCGCCACGATCATCAGCGCCGCGAGCGCCGCGCACGCGAGCGCCGCCACCAGCTTCCCCAGATAGGGCCGCGCGTAACGCAGGAGGCGGAGGAGATCCTTCATTGCGGCCGGCTCAGCGCCGGCAGAGCTCGAGGGAGTTGAAGAAATATCCTATCTCGAACGCCGCGGAGGCGGGCGAATCGGAGCCGTGGATGACGTTCTTTTCGATCGAGGTTGCGAAGTCCTTTCGGAGGGTCCCGGCCGACGCTTTCGCAGGATCGGTCGCACCCATGATTTCCCGAAGCCTTGCCACGGCGTTGTCACCTTCCAGCGCCGCGACCACCACAGGACCCGACGTCATGAACTTCATGAGACTCTCGAAGAACGGCCTATCCCGGTGCACATGATAGAACCCGGCCGCCTGCTCCCGCGAGAGAAACAGCATCTTCATGGCGACGGGTCTGAGCTTGTTGGCCTCGAGACGCCGCAGAACTTCTCCGATGAGGTCGGCCGCCACTCCATCGGGCTTGATGATGGTCAACGTGCGCTCCATCCCTATTCTCCCTTCCGCGAGGCTTTTCGTGGCTGCGCCGCCAGAAGCTCGGACATCGCTTCCCCTATCTTGGCGGGGCTCTCCACGACCCGAATGCCGGCAGCCTTGAGGGCCTGGACTTTTTCATCGGCGGTCCCGCTTCCGCCGGAGATGATGGCCCCCGCGTGACCCATGCGCTTGCCGGGCGGCGCGGTGCGTCCGGCAATGAATGCGACCACCGGGACGCGCAGCGAATTCCGGATGTAGTCAGCGGCGTCCTCCTCCGCTCCGCCGCCAATCTCGCCGATGAGCACGATGCCCCGAGTGCCGGGATCCTCTTGGAACAGCGCCAGCGCGTCGGTGAACGAGGTGCCGATGATGGGGTCTCCCCCTATTCCGATACAGGTGCTTTGACCGAGGCCTCGCGCCGTGAGCTGGGCGACGGCCTCATAGGTCAGGGTCCCGCTACGAGAGAGGACTCCGACATCACCCTTCTGGTGAATGGCTCCTGGCATGATCCCCACCTTGCATTCTCCAGGCGTGATGATGCCGGGGCAATTGGGTCCGATCAGGCGGGTCTTGCTCCCTTTCAGGAAGTCCTTCACGCGGACCATGTCGCGAGTCGGAATCCCCTCCGTGATGCAAACGACGAGCGGAATCTCGGCATCGGCGGCTTCCATAATCGCGTCCGCCGCGAAAGGAGGTGGAACGAAGATAACCGATACGTTGGCGCCCGTGCTCACCGCGGCCTCGTGGACGGTGTTGAAGACCGGAACGCCTTCGTGGACAGTGCTTCCTTTTCCGGGAGTGACCCCCGCGACGACGCGTGTCCCGTAAGCGATGCATTGGCGCGTGTGGAACGTGCCTTCCTTGCCGGTGATTCCCTGCACCAGCAGGCGTGTATCCTGGTCAACCAGGATACTCATTCGGTCCCTCTCGAGAGCTCGACGACCCTGCGGGCCGCATCCGCCATGCCGTCCGCGACGGTCAGGCTGAGACCCGAGTTCTCGAGGATCCTTCGCCCCTCCTGGACGTTCGTTCCCTCGAGCCGAACCACGATGGGGAGCCGCGTGCGCAGCTGGGCGGCCGCCGCGACGACTCCCTGGGCTACGACGTCACAGCGCATGATCCCGCCGAAGATATTGATGAGCACCGCCTTGACGCTTGGGTCGGAAAGAAGGATGCGAAACGCGTTCGAGACCTGCTCCATGCTCGCTCCGCCGCCCACATCCAGGAAATTGGCGGGGAGACCTCCCGCCAGCTGGATCATGTCCATGGTCGCCATGGCCAACCCGGCGCCATTGACCATGCATCCGACACTGCCGCGGAGCTTGACGTAATTCAGACCGAACCGCGAGGCCTCCACCTCGAGCGGGTCCTCTTCGTCCGGATCCCTCATCTCTTTGATTTCCGGATGCCGGAACAGGGCATTGTCATCGAAGTTCATCTTCGCATCCAAGGCGATCACCTCGCCCGCCCGCGTCACCACCAGGGGATTGATCTCCACCAGGGACGCATCCGTGCCCTCGTAGGCCTCCACCATGGCCATCATGAGCTTCGCCGTCCGATCGGCCGCGGCTCCCAGGCCCAGCGCGAAAGCGAGCTTGCGCGCCTGGAATGGAAAGAAGCCGTGCCGAGGGTGGAGAGTCGCGCGAAGAATCTTTTCGGGGGTCCTCCGTGCCACCTCTTCAATTTCTACTCCTCCCTGAGAGGAAGCCATGAACACGGGGGCCCCAACCGCACGATCGAGGACAACTCCCAGATAGAGCTCCTGAGCGATGTCCAGGCCCTCCTCGATCAGGACCCGACGGACCTTTCTTCCTTCGGGGCCGGTCTGGGGAGTCACCAGGGTCATCCCGATAATCTCCCGCGCAAGGGTCACCGCCTCGGGGACGGAGCCTGCGAGCTTGACGCCTCCTCCCTTGCCTCTGCCTCCCGCGTGGATTTGCGCCTTGATCACGAACCGGGCCCCTGGAAGCCGGGCGGCAGCCGATTCGGCCTCCTCGGGACTGAAGCAAACCTCCCCTCTGGGAACGGTCACGCCGAAGCGCCTGAGGATCGCTTTGGCCTGGTATTCGTGGATTTTCACCTTGGACCTCGGCGGGATAACCGGGGAGTGGAGATCCGATTCGAGTCAAATCCGCGGGTGTATAGCATACGGGTGAAGCGAATGTCAATCCTCGGCCGCGGGTCGCGCGACCCGAAATAGCTTGCTGCATGCGGCTTGCACGCCTTTGACCCGCGTCCGAAGGTCTGCTAGCCTTCGCGAGTCATGACTCTGAGCTTTGCGCTCCGCCGCCGCCGGATTCTGATCGCCGCCTCGCTCCTGATCCTCTCATCCGGCCGGATTCCAGGGGCGGCCTCCCCGCTGACTCCCGCCGCGTCCTCTCGAGAGCTAGGGAATCGCATTCGCTCGGTGCTCGCATCGGGATGTCTCGAACCGTCCAAGACCGGAATCGAGGTCATCACCTTAAAGGATGGAGGCGAGGTTTTTTCCAAGAACGCGGATTCTCCTCTGAAGCCTGCCTCTAACCAAAAGCTATTCACTTCCGCCGCAGCCCTCGCGCTTCTCAAGCCCGATTTCGTCTTTCCCACGGTTTTCTACTCGACACAATCGCCCCGCCAAGGAGTTCTCGATACAGACCTCTACATCAAGGGGTTCGGCGCGCCCGATCTCGTGGGGGAGTTCTGGTGGCTCATGATTCAGGAGCTGTACCGCCAGGGACTTCGGGAGATTCGTGGGGATTTAGTGGCCGACGACACCTATTTCGACTCGGAGGAGCGTCCCGGAGTCTGGCCGGACACGGTCCCCGAGGATTCCTGGGTCAGCGCGCCGGTAGGAGCTCTCTCTTTCAACTACGACGTCGTGACCGTTCGGGTGAGGCCCGGTCCCTCCGTCGGCTCCCCCCCTAGGATTGAGCTCATTCCCCTGGGAGGATACTTCAAGGTCATCAACCGGGCCACGACCAGCGCTCGAGGAGGCCGGCTGGTCGTGGGACGCGGGGTCCAGCAGGGAGCGAACACGATCCAGGTGTCCGGCTCGATCCGTCTGGGCAGCACCCCCATCGAAGTCGTCAAGGGGGTGGAAGAGCCCGCATTCTACGCTCTGGCGGCGTTCCAGGAGCTGGCTTCCAGGCAGGGGATCGTCATTAGGGGCCGGCACCGACGCGCGTCCATCCCGCCGGGCGCACTGGAGCTCTTCCGGTTCGAATCGAAGCCGCTCGCGGCGATCGTTCGCGACATGAACAAGCACAGCAACAATTTCATCGCGGAAACGCTGCTCAAGACGCTGGGAGCCGAATTCGTGGGAACACCGGGGACCACGGGCAAGGGCCTCGAGGCGCTGCGGCAGTACCTGTCCCGAATTGGGGTACCCTCGAATGGGATTTCCCTCGCCGATGGATCGGGGCTCTCCCACAATAATCGCGTTACCGCACGGTCCCTAGTGCAGACCTTGCGCGCCATGAACGAGGATTTCGAGTTGTGGCCGGAATTTCTCGCCTCGCTTCCCATTGCCGGAGTGGACGGCACGCTGCAGCGCCGCTTTCGGAAGGAGGATCTGCTTCGAAGGGTGAGAGCCAAGACGGGGAAGATCGCCGGCGTGACGGCGCTTTCGGGGTATGCGGTGAACGAATCGGATGAAACCTTCGCGTTCGCAATCCTGATGAACGACTATCGCTGCGGCACGGAAACCATCAAGCGGCTGACCGATCAGGTGTGCTCCGCTCTCGTGGAGAGTCGCTTCCGACTCGAGGCCGCTTCCACGGCCGACCCCTCGCCGGAGGGGGGCCAACCGTCCCGATGAAGTCAGAGCTTGAGCTTGTCGACCAGCTCCCGCACGGCGGCCGCGGAACCCAGAAGCGCCTTCCTTTCGGGCTCGGCCAGGGCGATTTCTAGGATGGCCTCGATCCCTCGCCTTCCCAGCTTCACCGGGACGCCCGCGAAGAGCCCCTGGATGCCGTACTCTCCTTCGAGATAGGCGGCGCACGGGAGGACCTTCTTTCGGTCGAGCAGAATCGAGCCGACCATTTCCGTGATCGCCGAGGAGGGGGCGTAGTAGGCGCTACCGGTCTTCAGATATGCGACGATCTCCGCTCCACCGTTCCGCGTTCTTTCCACGAGCCGCTCCACGGTGGAGACTGGCATCAGCTCCGTGACCGGGATCCCAGCGACGGTTGAAAAACGCGGCAGCGGCACCATGGTGTCGCCGTGACCGCCGAGCACCATGGCATGAACATTCTCCACCGAGACATCCAGCTCCTGGGCAATGAAGGATCGAAAGCGGGCGGAATCGAGCACCCCTGCCATTCCCACCACGCGGTGCTTCGGGAATCCCGAGACGCGAAAGGCGGCATGAGCCATCGCGTCCAGAGGGTTGGTCACCACGACAAGGATCGCGTCGGGAGATCTGCGGACGACCTCCTGGGTGACGCCTTTGACAATCTCATAGTTCTTGAACAGCAGGTCGTCACGGCTCATGCCGGGCTTGCGCGCTAGTCCCGCCGTGATGACCACCACGTCGGAGTGCGCGGTCTGCGCATAGTCCTTCGTCCCCGTCAGGCGACAATCGAAACCCTCCACCGGCGCGGACTCCCAGAGGTCCAGGGACTTCCCCTCGGGAATTCCGTCCACCACGTCGATCAGCACGACGTCCGCGAGATGCTTCTCGGCAATACGCTGCGCGACGGAGGCGCCTACATTACCGGCCCCGACCACCGTGACCTTGTTCCTCATGGGTTCTCTGACCTCTCGTGGGACGTGCGGGGGGGTGTGCGATTAGATCGTCTGCATCTCATTCACGATCGCCTGACCGAATTCGGAGCACTTCACTTCCACGGCTCCCTCCATCTGGCGGGCCAGGTCATAGGTGACTCGCCCCTTCTGGATGGCCCTTCTGACTCCCTCGACGATCAGATCAGTCACCTCCAGCCATCCGAGGTACTCGAACATCATCGCGCCCGAGAGAATCAACGACCCGGGATTGACCTTGTCCTGCCCTGCGTAACCGGGCGCGCTGCCGTGGGTCGCCTCGAAGAGCGCCACCGAGTCGCCGATGTTTCCTCCGGGAGCCATGCCGAGTCCGCCCGCTTGCGCGGCCGCGGCATCGGAGAGGTAGTCCCCGTTCAGGTTCTGCGTCGCCAGCACGCTGTACTCGCGCGGACGGATGAGGAGCTGCTGAAACATCGAATCCGCGATGCGATCCTTGATGAGGACTTTGCTGCGGGGCGCGGCGGAAGCGCCGGATTTCTTCAGATCTTCCTCGATGACCGTGAAATCGGGGAACTCCTCACGCGCGACCTGGTATCCCCAATCCTTGAAGCCCCCCTCGGTGTACTTCATGATGTTGCCTTTGTGGACGAAGGTGACGCTCTCTTTCTGTTTCTCGATGGCGTACCGGATGGCTTTGCGAATGAGCCTCTTGCTGGCCTTCGCGCTGGAGACCTTGACGCCGATGGCGGCGTCCTCCGGGATCTCGGTTCCCATCTCGCGGTTGAGGAAAGAAATTACCTTCCGGCACTTCTCCGTCCCCTCTCGCCATTCGATCCCCGCATAGACATCTTCCGTGTTCTCCCGAAAGATGACGACGTCCAGATCCTTCGGGCGCTTGACTGGCGAAGGGACCCCGTCGAAGTAGCGGACGGGCCGGATGCAAGCGTAGAGGTCCAGCTGCTGCCGGAGGGAGACATTCAGGCTCCTGTAGCCGCCCCCGATAGGCGTGGTGAGAGGTCCTTTGATGGCGACGACATAGGCTCCGATGGCTTCGAGAGTATCGCCGGGGAGCCATTCGCCGTAGCGCTCGCGAGCTTTTTCGCCCGCATAGATTTCGAACCAGGCCACCTGACGCTTTCCCCCGTAGGCCCGTTGTACCGCGGCGTCGAAGACGGGACGAGCGGCGCGCCAGAGGTCCGGTCCCGTGCCATCCCCCTCGATGAAAGGAATGATGGGATTCGCCGGAACCCTGAGCTTCCCCTCCTCCACGGTGATCCGCTGCCCTTGACTCGGGAGATTCAGTTTCTGGAACCTCAAGATTCTCTGTCCTCCGATGGGTCTTCTTGATACGCGGGAATCCGGGGAAACCGGTCCCTGAAAGGCGGATGGCTGTATCGTTGAGGTGCGGCGCAATTTAGCACAGCGCGCCGCCCACTTCAACCGAGATCTCGCCCTCTCGTCAGTACTGAGCCAGGCTCCCCTCCTCCCTCGCGCGGCGGACCGCCAAGGAGAATCCGACGATGCCGAGAGGGACAAGCAAGACCACGAAAGCCATCAGGGCGCCGATCTCCGGAAGAAGATCCTGGACTCTTGAGCCCGTCAGGAGCGACTTGCGGATGCCGCTCAGGGCGTAAGTGATGGGAAGGAAACGGCCGAGCCACCCCAGACCGTGAGGGAGGGCCTGGGTGGGGATGAACACACCTCCAAAAAGTGCGGATGCGCTCGAGATGAGGAAATTGATCGGATCGCCCCGCTTGAGATACAGGATGAAAGCTGCGGAGAGGACGCCAATGCCGGAGAATGCCAGGATGGTCAGGCCGAGCACGATGAAAAACGGGAGCAAGCTGTCGAAGCGAAGCTGTAATCCGAAGAGGGTTCCCAGGCCGAGATAGACGACGACCCGGAACGAGGTCATCACGAAATCCCAAAGCGCCGAAGAGAGGATGATGACCGGGAGGGGGGTCGGAGTCATCAGCATCGCCTCCAGGGTGCCTGTGAGCTGCTCCCCTCTCAATTTGGTCGCGAAACTGTTCAAC
>DASYRY010000328.1:0-3290 GCA_036004025.1 Candidatus Polarisedimenticolia bacterium
GATCTGCGCGCTTCCGCCGGAGGAGGTCTTGATCTGGTCCCCCACCTTCAGCGCCACGTTGCTGTTGATGTTCTCCCAGACGAACTGTTTCACGCGCTTGATCTTGACGTCCCCCTCGAAGCGGTAGATCTTCGCCGTGAAGCTGCTCTCCGCCGAGGTGACGTCGAGAATCTTTCGTGAGAACGCCTGGGATTGCTGGGACAGCGTTCGGCTCTCAGTGAAGTTTCGCGCGCGGTAGGAGCGGCGGGCCGATTCCAGAAGACGCCCCGCCTGATTGATCACATGCTCGAACTGCTCTTCATGCGCCGCCGACTCGGCTTCGGAGAACATGCGCTCGGCTCGAGTGAGCTCGTGAAGGGCCAGCCCTTCCGGAGTGACTCCCGTGGCGGATCGCAGGTAGAAAAAGAGGAAGATCGCCCCCGAGACTCCCACCAGGAAAACGATGCTCAGCACAATCGTCTTATAGGAAACCGTGAACCAATCGAGGAGGACGTTGCCTTGCTCTGCATGTCGGCCGGATGCCACCTTGCTCGCCCCTTGTGTACGGAGGTCGTACAGAAAGACCGGGATCCGCCTCTCGGTGAGGGCCCATCCCGCCACCCGATCCAATATAGGAACAATCGCTTCGGGCGCAACCCCTTCGAATTTCATGGAGAACAGGCCGCGCCCAAAGCGGGCGCGCCTTGATCGACGCTGCCCGAATTGGCTAGAATGCCCTTTCGTTTCCCATAGAAAACCCTGCTGTTTGCCGTGGACACCTCCCGGCGCTCGTCGGGGGCGGAGAAAAGCGTCGATGCTGAATGTCTTTCGAGAGAACCTCAGGCACCTCAAGTGGATCTTGCTGCTCGTTGTCTTCTCCTTCATTCTCACCATTTACGCGGTATGGGGCGGAGGGCTGGCGCGTGTGGACAACGGCCGGGAGGGGGTCGAGGCGTGGGCGGCGAAGGTGGACGGCGAGGTGATCAGCATCCAGAGCTTCCAGAACGCGGCCCGCAATCTGGAAGCCTCCTATCGCCAGCTTCTCGGCGCGCAGTACGAGCAGCAGCGCGCCTTCCTGAGGGTGGGGCAGGCGGCCATCCATCAGCTCGTGGACGAAAAGCTTCTGGCGCGCGAGGCGGAGAAAGCGGGACTGAGCGTCTCCGAGCAGGAGGTCGCGGACACCATCATGAAGGACACCTCTCTCCAGCAAAACGGCGCGTTCATCGGACGTGACCGTTACGAGAAGCTCTATCGCTCCAATCCCGTCCTGTTCGAAAACTACGAGGATTCGGTGAAGCGGCAGGTGCTGCTCAACAAGCTCCGATCGTTGCTCGAAGACTCGGTCACGCTCACCGAGGACGAGACGAAGGAGGCCTTCCGTCGCCAGAACGAGAAGGCGACGTTCGAGGTCTTGCGCATCGACGCATCGAAGCTGTCCGTCCCTTCTGCGTCGGCGGCGATGGTCGAGGCTTACTACAAGGCCCACGTCTCGGACTATCCCAGCGGGGAAGGGCGTTCCGGGCGGTACGCTCTTTTCGACGCGAAGGACATCGCTTCGGGGATGGACGTCACCGAGTCGGAGATCCGCTCGCGCTACCTCCAGGATCAGAAGACGCTGTACACCACTCCCGAGAAGCGCCGGGCCAGCCACATCCTCTTCAAAGTCTCCTCGGACGCCCCGCAGGAGCAGGTGAAGGCGGCGGAAGGCAAGGCGCGCAAGGCGTTGCAGCGGGTTCGCTCGGGGGAGGATTTCGCGAAGGTGGCGAAGGAGATCTCCGAGGATTCTACGGCATCCTCGGGGGGCGACGTCGGATACTTCACCCGGGATCAGATGGTGCGGGAATTTGCCGAAGCGGCGTGGGGCCTCGGGGTGGGACAGACCTCCGATCCCGTGCGCTCCCCCTTCGGCTTCCACGTCATTCGACTCACGGACCTCCAGGCGGCGAAGGAGATTCCTCTCGAAGGGGCCCGGCCCCAGATCCTCGCATCTCTGAAGGAAGCGCGGGCTCACGAGGAGGCTCAACGGCGCGCCTCCGATTTCTCGGCTCGAGTGCAATCCGCGGGTGGAGATTTTCAGAAAGCGGCCCGCGAAGCGGGGATCGCCACGAAGGAGTTCACGGGGGTTCATCCGGGCGAGCCGATCGGTACGCTCGGAATTCAAGCGGCCGCGTCCTCGGCCCTCTTCGCCTTGAAGCGTGCAGACACAAGCCCGCCCGTCCCGGTGACGTCGGGTGTGGCGGTGCTGCAGTATCGGGAGCCCACTCCCAGCGCTCCGCTTCCCTTGGAAAAGGTGCGCGATCGAGTGAGCCGGGACGTGACCCTGCAGCTGCGCGTGGATGCCACCCGGAAAATAATCGACGCGGCGGGAGGCACCGCCAACCTCTCCGCGCTCGCGAAGAAGCTGAAATCGGAATTGAAGAACACGGGCTCGATCGGGAGGAACGGACCCGCGGCGGATCTGGGAAGCGACGCTTCCTTGATGGAAAAGATCTTCGCCCTCCCCGTGGGAGGGATTTCCTCTCCTCTCCCGTTGCCCGACGGTTCGACGGCGATCGTGAGGATGGTGCAGAAGCCCGATCCCCTCGAGGGATTCGAGGCGCAAAAGGGCTCGCTTCGCGAGAGCCTGCTCCTCGCGAAGAAGGACCGTCTCTTCCGCGCGTACCTGGAGCGGCTGCGCGCCGCTCATCCCGCCGAGATCAATACCGTGCTCGTGGCCCAGGCGGACAAGACCTGATCCCGCACCCTCGGGGCATCTCGCCTCATAACCTTACACAGTTGTGATCTTCCGGCGGTTGACCTCCCGCCCGGGGGACCTATATTCGGAGGAGATCCGGACCGGACGATTCATTGGGCATTCCTGGGGGTTCCATCGATGAGCAACGCCGTCGCTGAAAAGAGCTTCTCCAAAGGAGTCGAGTCGGTGGCCAAAGGAGACTTCCTTTCCGGCTTGGCTTACTTCGAGGCCGCCATCGAGCTCGCGAAAAAAGTCGAGAAAATTGCTCCTCCTCCCAAATATCTCTCCTACTACGGCCTTTGCCTCGCGATGGTGTCCACGAAGTCCCAGACCGCCCTCGAGCTGTGCGAGAGCGCGGTGACCGTCGAATTCTATAATCCCGACCTCTTTCACAATCTGGCGCGCGTCCACTTGAGGATGGGGCGGAGGGACCGCGCCTATCCCGTTCTCTTGAGGGGCCTCCAGCTCCATCCGGGGCACCGCGGAATTGCGGGAGATGTGCGATTGCTCGGAATCCGCCGCCGGCCTCTGCTCCCATTCCTGTCCAGGGGCAACCCACTCAACCGGTTCCTGGGAG
>DASYRY010000329.1:0-2616 GCA_036004025.1 Candidatus Polarisedimenticolia bacterium
GCAGGCCGAGAGCATGCAGATCCGGTGCTTGGCGATCTGCCGGCGCCGGATGAACCGGTAACCGCAGATCAAGAAGACGAAGCTGAGGGCATTGAGCGTCGCGTTCAGGTGAGGGAGGAAGCGAAGGTACGACAACGAATCAGCCTCCGCTCCCGGCCAGGGCCGCGACATCTCCTCGGAGCTTCTTCATCGCGTCCGCGTCGGTCGACTGATAGTAGCCGCGGATCCTGCCTCGAGCATCGACCAGCACCAGCGAGACGCTGTGGAGCACCGCATCGGGGGAGGTGTCCACCGGCACGGGGGAGGCCGAGGCGACCTTGAAGCCGTTGCGAGTCAGCTCGTCCAGCTTCTGCCGCTCGCCCGTCAGGAAGAGCCAGCGCCGGGAATCGGCGGAGAATCCCTTGGCGTACTCGGAAAGAACCTGAGGAGTGTCGCGCTCCGGATCGACGGTGAGGCTCAGAAGCTGGACGTTTTTCCAGCGCGGCAGGGCGAACTCCTGCATCTTGGCCATCTGGGCCGTGACCTGGGGGCACTGGGCGGAGCAGGAGGTGAAGATGAAATCGACCACGCTCACCTTCCCCTTCAAGTCGGTGAGCGTGACGGTTCTGCCGCTGCGCTCCGTCAGGGAGAAATCGGGAAGCGTCGCCAGAACGGGAAGCTTTTCGGCCCTCGCGGAGCCGCTCAAGCGGCTGCCCACGTAGGCGATCACGATTCCGCCGATGACCAGGAAGAGCAAGGCCCAAAGCAGGGCGGTGGGAAGCCGGCGCTCGTCGCTCATCGACCCTCCACTCCTCGCCGGCGCGCGAGACCCACTGCCAGGGTGAAGGTTACCGCGGCGAAAAGAGCGGTGATCGCCAGGCAGAAACCGGCACGAGGCAGGTCTCCCAACACCGAGGGATCTCCCTTGTAAAGAACCCTTCTCAGCGCCGCCACACCGTAGGTGAGCGGATTGATCTTCATCAGGAACCCCAGCCAGCCCGGCACACCCGATGCGGGAAAGAAAGCGCCCGACAGAAGCCACAAAGGCATCAGGAAGACGGTCATGATGGCGTGGAATCCTTGCGTCGAGTCCATCCTCCAGGCGATGCAGAAGGAAAGCGCGGTGAGCGCGAAAGCGACCAGGCTCTGGATGGCGATGCCTGCCGCGAAGGATGCCGGCCCGAGATGGATTCCGGCGAGCGGCGCGAGCGCGAGCACCAGCGTGCCTTGTAGCACGGCCAGCGTCGTGCCGCCCAGAACCTTGCCCAGCACGAGAGCCGTGCGAGGCACCGGCGCCACGAGGACGCCTTGAAGAAACCCTTCCTTTCTGTCCTCGATGACCGAGATGGTCGAGAAGATCGCGGTGAACAGAAGAATGAGCACCACGGTTCCGGGGAAGAAGTACTGCATGTACTCCATCTGCCCGCTCCCCACCGGGGGACGGAACGAGGAGCGCAGTCCCGACCCGAACAGCGCCCAGAAAATCAGCGGTTGCGCGAAGGCCCCGAAGACACGGCTGCCTTGCCGGAAGAATCGGGTCTGCTCGCGCCGCCACAGGGTGAAGGCGGCCAGGAAAAACCTCATCGGATCGCTCCCCTCGTCCCACGGGCAGGGACCGCTTCAGCGTGCTCCTCCTCCCAAAACCGATGTCCCGTGAGCCGGATGAAAACGTCCTCGAGGGTGGGTCTTCCCACCGTCACCGCGGAGATCTGACCCGAGAACGACTCGATCAGGGTCGGCACGAAGCGATGTCCTTCGGCTCGCTCCATCCTTACCGTCCCGTCGACCACCGCCGCCTCTTCCCCCAGTCTCGCCCTGATGGCAGCGGCAAGCTCCTCGGGCGTGGGAGTCTCGATGGAAAGGACGTCGCCGCCAATCCTCCCCTTCAGCGCCGCCGGCGCATCCAGCGCGACCATCTCGCCACGGCTCAGGATGCCGATGCGGTCGCAGCGCTCGGCTTCGTCGAGCAGGTGAGTGGTCAGCAAGATCGTCACCGCGTCTTCCCTCCGCAACTCAGAGAGATGCTCCCATAAGTCGTGGCGGGCGCCCGGGTCCAGTCCCGTGGAGGGCTCGTCGAGCAAAAGGAGGCTCGGCCGGTGGAGCAGCCCCTTCGCCAGCTCGACGCGACGGCAGAGTCCACCCGAAAGCGTCTGTACGCGATCCCGCGCGCGCTCGGCCAGCCGGAACCGCTGCAGCGATTCATCGATTCTCCGCCTAAGCGCGCCGCCTGACAGGCCGTAGAGATGGCCTTGGTGCAGCAGGTTCTCCCGCACCGTGAGCTTCTTGTCCAGGCTGAAAGCCTGGAAAACCACCCCGATGGCTCTCCGGATCGCCTGGAGAGTCGCCTGGGAGGGGGTCTGATCGAGGATCGACCCGAAGACGCCGGCCGTCCCCGAGGAGGGGACCATCAGGGTCGAAAGGATTCGAAACAGGGTGGTTTTCCCGCCCCCGTTCGGCCCGAGCAACCCGAAGATCTCGCCCTTTCCGACGGAGAAGGAGACGCCCTTGAGCGCTTCTCTGGCTCCGTATCGGTGCCGGAGGTCCCGGACCTCCACGGCCAATTCGGCTGGCGTCAAAGATTCTCCCTCGTAAGGCGCGGATGATACATCGACCTAGGGCGCGGAGCTATCGGCGTGG
>DASYRY010000330.1:0-11165 GCA_036004025.1 Candidatus Polarisedimenticolia bacterium
CGGGTCGTTCGCGTACATCCCCAAGGGGGTGCGCTGCCCCATGGAGCTGTCGACCTACTTCCGCATCAACGCCGCGGAGACGGGGCAGTTCGAGCGCACGCTGATCATCGCGGACGAAGGAGCCCAGGTGAGCTACCTGGAGGGGTGCACCGCTCCCATGCGGGACACCAACCAGCTCCACGCCGCGGTCGTCGAGCTGGTGGCGCTCGACAACGCCACCATCAAGTACTCCACAGTCCAGAACTGGTACCCGGGCGACAAGCAAGGCAAAGGGGGCATCTACAACTTCGTCACGAAGCGCGGCCGGTGCCTGGGCGTCAGCTCCAAGATCTCCTGGACCCAGGTGGAGACCGGCTCGGCCATCACTTGGAAGTATCCGAGCTGCATCCTCCAGGGAGACAACTCCGTGGGCGAGTTCTACTCGGTGGCCGTGACCAACAACTACCAGCAGGCCGACACCGGCACCAAGATGATCCACATCGGCAAGAACACGCGCAGCACCATCGTCACCAAGGGGATCTCCGCGGGTCACGGCCAGAACACCTACCGCGGCCTCGTGAAGATTCTGAAGGGGGCCGCCCACGCGCGGAACTACTCGCAGTGCGACTCTCTGCTCATCGGGGACCGGTGCGGCGCGCACACGTTCCCCTACATCGAAGTCAAGAACAGCACCTCCCGCCTGGAACACGAGGCCTCCACCTCCAAGATCGGGGAGGACCAGATCTTCTATTGCCGGCAGCGGGGGATCTCCGTGGAGGACGCCGTGAACATGATCGTGAACGGCTTCTGCAAGGAGGTCTTCCGAGAGCTGCCCATGGAGTTCGCCGTCGAGGCCCAGAAGCTTCTGGGCGTGAGTCTCGAAGGCAGCGTCGGTTAAAACCTCGCGACAATCACGGAGAAGCGACGTGCTGGAAATCAAGAATCTCAGGGCCAAGGTGGGAGATCGGGAAATCCTCAAGGGGATCAACCTGAAGGTCAAGGTCGGGGAAGTGCACGCGATCATGGGGCCCAACGGCTCGGGGAAGAGCACGCTGGCTCAGATCCTGGCGGGAAGGGAAACCTACGAAGTGACGGGCGGGGAGGTCACGTACCAGGGCGAGGACCTCCTGGAGATGAACCCGGAAGATCGGGCGCGGCAGGGGCTCTTCCTGGCGTTCCAGTATCCCGTGGAGATTCCTGGAGTCAGCACCACCTACCTTCTGCGGGCCGGGCTCAACGCCGCGCGGAAGCAGCAGGGGCTGGAGGAGCTGGACGCCATGGACTTTCTCACCCTGGTGAAGGAAAAAGCGAAGCTGGTGGAGATGGACGAAAGCCTCATGAACCGCTCGGTCAACGAGGGGTTCTCGGGCGGCGAGAAGAAGCGCAATGAAATCTTTCAGATGGCGGTGCTCCAACCGAAGCTCGCGATCCTCGACGAGACGGACTCGGGCCTCGACATCGACGCCCTCAAGATTGTGGCGAACGGGGTGAACAAGCTGCGCGGGCCCGACCGGGCCATCATCGTCGTGACGCACTACCAGCGGTTGCTCAATTACATCGTCCCCGACAGGGTTCACGTGCTCTACGAGGGGCGTATCGTGAAGTCAGGCGGCAAGGAGCTGGCGCTGGAGCTGGAGGACAAGGGGTATTCCTGGATCGAGGAGAAAGTGGCCCATGCCTGATCCCTCCATCCTCGATCATTACGCCTCGGAATTCGCGCTCGTCGCAGGCGAGCGCGAGAGCAAGGGGCCGGCGTGGCTTGAGTTGCTTCGCGAAGCGGCCCTGCAGCGATTCCGGGAGATGGGTTTCCCCACCCTCGACGACGAGGAGTGGAAGTACACGAACGTCGCGCCTCTCGCCAAGACCGCGTTCCGCGCGGCGGATGGCGCTGCGGTAGACGGGCTCACGATCGATCACCTCGATAAGCTCACGCTGGGCGCGATGGACTGCACCCACCTGGTGTTCGTCAACGGAAGCTTCGCACCGCAGCTTTCCCGCCTCCGTCCGGTCCCGGACGGCGTCAGGATTGGCAGCCTCGCTTCCGAGCTGCAGCGCAGTCCTCTCCTGCTGGAGCCTCACCTCTGCCGGCACGCCCGGTTCGAGGAGCACGCCTTCGTGGCGCTGAACACCGCCTTTCTGCGGGATGGAGCCTTCGTGCACCTTCCTCGACGCAAGGTCCTGACGGAGCCCGTCCACCTGATTTACGTGACCACCGGGAACGGCTCTCCGCGCGTCACCCACCCGCGCAATCTCGTCGTGGCGGAAGAGGGGAGTCAGGTGGCCGTGGTGGAGAGCTACGTAAGCCTCGGCGATTCGGCCTATTTCACCAACGCGGTCACCGAAGTCGTCGCGGGAGGCGGGGCGGTCGTGGAGCACTGCAAGCTCCAGCGCGAGAGCGAGCGGGCCTATCACGTCGCGACGCTGCAAGCGCACCTGTCCCGCAGCGCCCATTTCGCTTCGCACGCCATCTCCCTCGGCGGCGCATTGGCGCGAAACGACATCAACGCCGTCCTGGATGCCGAGGGGATCGAGTGCATCCTGAATGGGCTGTACCTGGCCCAGGGGACGCAGCACATCGACAACCATACCTTTCTCGATCACGCGAAGCCGCACTGCAGCAGTCGCGAAGTCTACAAAGGCGTGCTCTCGGGTCGCTCGCACGGCGTCTTCAACGGGAAGATCCGGGTGCGCAAGGACGCGCAGAAAACCGACGCCAAGCAGACCAACAAGAACCTCCTGCTGTCCGAAGAAGCGCTGGTGGACACGAAGCCGCAGCTGGAGATCTACGCCGACGACGTGCGCTGCACTCACGGTGCGACCATCGGACAGCTCGATGACGACGCGCTCTTCTACCTGCGCAGCCGGGGCCTGGGGCAGGACGACGCGCGCAGTCTCCTCATTCACGCCTTCGCGACCGACCTCATCGAGAGAATCCCCGTGGTCCCGGTCCGCACCGGGCTGGAATGCCTGCTGATGACCCGGCTCCCCGTGGGCATTGAACAGAAGGAGCGTGCATGAGCGGGACCGGCGACGCCCTGCGCGCGACCACGGCGACTGGGACCGTGCGATACGACGTCGAGGCCCTACGCCGGGAATTCCCGGTGCTCTGGCAGGACGTGCGTGGAAAACCTCTCGTCTACCTCGACAATGCGGCGACGACCCAGAAGCCGAAGGCAGTCCTGGACGCCATCCAGAATTATTACTGCCGGGACAATGCCAACATCCATCGGGGCGTGCACGAGTTGAGCCAGCGGGCCACGGCGGCCTACGAGGAGGCGAGAGAAAAGCTGAGACGGTTGCTTAACGCGGCATCCAGCACGGAAATCGTGTTCGTGCGCGGCACCACCGAGGCGATCAACCTGGTCGCCCACAGCTTCGGGGGGACCCACGTGAGGGAAGGGGATGAGATCCTCGTCTCTCATATGGAGCACCACTCCAACATCGTCCCCTGGCAGCTTCTCTGCGAGTCGAAGAAGGCGAGTTTGCGCGTCCTGCCCGTCACCGACAGGGGCGAGCTGGAGATGGAGAGCTTCGATCGGCTGCTCTCGCCCCGCACGCGTCTGGTCTCCTTGGTCCATCTTTCCAACTCCCTCGGGACGGTGAATCCCGTCAAGGAGATCATCCGCAAGGCGCACGCGAAAGGCGTGCCGGTCCTGCTGGACGGTGCGCAGGCCGCCGCCAGGATGAAGCTGGACATGAAGGACCTGGATTGCGACTTCTACGCCCTCTCGGGCCACAAGCTCTACGGTCCCACCGGCATCGGCGTGCTGTACGGGAAAGCGGACCTGCTCGAGGCCATGCCCCCTTTCATGGGCGGCGGGGATATGATCAGCTCCGTCACTTTCGAAAAGACCCTCTACAACAAGCTTCCCTACAAGTTCGAGGCTGGGACCCCGCACATCGCGGGGGCGATCGGGCTGGGAGCGGCCGTGGACTTCGTGCAGGGAATCGGACTCGAGGCGATCGCGTCTCACGAGGAGGACCTGCTGAGTTATTCGACCGAAGCCGTCGCCGGGATTCCCGGATTGCGAATCGTCGGCACTGCTCCGCAGAAGGCAGGCATCCTCTCCTTCGTGATCGACGGGATCCATCCTCACGACCTGGGCACGATTCTCGATCAGCACGGGATCGCCATCCGCGCCGGGCACCATTGCACGCAGCCCCTGATGGAGCGCATGGGCGTTCCCGCGACGGCCCGGGCCTCGTTCGGAATGTACAACACGCGCGAGGAAGTGGACGCGCTGGTGGAAGGGCTGCAGAGAGTCCGGGAGGTGCTCGGCTGATGGGCGATCTCCGGGACCTCTACCAGGAGACGATCCTGGATCACAGCCGCCGGCCCCGGAATTTCCGGGTGCTCGACCAGGCCGACCGCAAGGCGGAGGGTCTCAATCCCCTGTGCGGAGACCGCGTGACCGTGTTCGTGAGGCTCCAAGACGGCGAGATGAAGGATCTTTCCTTTCAGGGTTCCGGCTGCGCCATCTCCACCGCCTCGGCCTCCATGATGACCGAAAAGCTCAAAGGGAGGACCGCCAAGGAGGCGCTGGCTTTCTTCGAAGAGTTCCACGATCTGGTCACGGGGAAGCGCGCCATCGCCGGAAATGGCGCGGATCTGGGCAAGCTCGAGGTCTTCTCCGGGGTTTCGCAGTTTCCGATCCGCGTGAAGTGCGCGACGTTGGCGTGGCACGCCCTCAAGGCCGCGCTCACGGGCTCGGCGCAGACCGTTTCCACGGAATGACGCCGAAGAGGGAGCTCGGGGCGTGCATGGGTCCGGCGAGGCGCCCCAGAAAACCGAGCGATCGAAAGGATTCCGCACCATGAACCAGGACGAGATCGAACCCAAATCCACGACGGAAGGTACTCCGGTCTCCTCTCCCCAGGACACGCCTGTTGTTTCTGCTGAGAAGTCCGGCTCCGGAGAAGCCGAGGCACCGCCGGTCCAGGAGCTGGAGAAGAAGATCACGGACGTGCTGCGGACCTGCTACGACCCCGAGATCCCGGTCAACATCTACGAGCTGGGGCTCATCTACAACGTCGATGTGCAAGGATCGGGAGCAGTCAACATCCGGATGACGCTCACCTCCCCCATGTGTCCGGTGGCCGAGTCGCTTCCCCCCGAAGTGGAGTCGAAGGTGCGAAGCGTTCCCGGGGTCACCTCCGCGAAGGTCGAAGTGGTCTGGGAGCCCCCCTGGACCCCCGCCATGATGTCCGAGGCCGCCAAGCTCCAGCTCAACATGATGTAACCGTCCTCTGTAGACGAATCGCAGCCAAGACTCCGCTCCCACCATCGAATCTCGCGCCGCCATTGCCGGCACGGCATCGTTCCGCATGGATGTGAGCGAATCGCTGCGGGCAGGCTCCTGGTGAGGCGGATCGTCCAAACTTGAAAAGCGACTTTGGGATACGGTGAATTTCCGCCGCGCCCCTACCCAGGACGAGCTTGCGATATTCTATCGTGAAGCTCCGAGAGGATTCTCGTCTCCTCCTTTGGCCGAGACCGAGGGAGCGCGGGGATACAGTAGGATGGTCTCTCGCCGGAGCGGCACTGGGGCTCATTCTAGGAGCAGGCACCTTCATGGGTGAGGAACAGCAACGTTCCAGGCTGGAAGGCGTCCTCGAGCGCGTGGTCTACGCCAACGAGGAGAGCGCCTGGAGCGTGGTGCGCCTTACCGTGCAGGGGCGCCGGGATCCGGTCACCGCGGTCGGCAATCTTCTCGGCGTGCAGCCGGGAGAAAACCTGAAATTGTCGGGCCGCTGGGTGCTCGACCGTCGCTTCGGCGAGCAATTCCGAGTGGAAACCTTCGAGACCTTGAAGCCGGCGACGCTGGTAGGGATCGAAAAGTACCTGGGCTCCGGCATGGTGCGGGGCCTGGGACCCGTCATGGCGAGACGGCTGGTGGAGCAGTTCGGGGCCGCGACTCTGGAGATCATCGATCGCCAACCCGAGCGACTGTCCGAGGTGGAGGGGATCGGCGCCGTGCGGATCGCCTCCATCCGCAAGGCCTGGGTGGAGCAGCGGGAGATCCGCGAGCTGATGGTCCTGCTGCAGAGCCTCGGCGTCTCGCCCGTCTTCGCGGCGCGCCTCTACAACGCGTACCGGGACGACGCGACGGCCGTGGTGCGGGAGGATCCGTACCGGCTCGCGCTGGAGATCTTCGGCATCGGCTTCAAGACCGCCGACCGGATCGCGCTGGGAATGGGCATTCCACGTCATTCGATCCGTCGTGCCCAGGCGGGACTCCTGCATGCCCTCGAGGAAAGCTCCACCGACGGCCACGTCTACCTGCCGCGCCCGCGGCTGGTGTCGGAGGCATCGAAGCTCCTGGAAGTCGAGGGAGCCATCGTCGAGCAGGCGCTCACGGAGCTGGCCCCGACGCGTCAGGTCATTCTGGAGCGGCTCACCGAAGATGCCGGCGAGGAGGAGGCGGTGTTCCTCCCCGCTCTGCACACCGCCGAGATCGGCGTGACGGCCCGGATGCAGGCGCTCCTCTCCGCGACGCTCAACCCCATCCAGATCGACGTGGATCGCGCGCTGGAGTGGTTCGAGGCGCGCCGCCGGCTGGAGCTCGCCGAAGAGCAGCGCCAGGCGGTGCGCGATGCGATGCGTAGCAAGGTCCTGGTCATCACCGGAGGCCCGGGCACCGGCAAGACCACCCTGATCAACGCCATCGTCCAGATCCTGGAGAAGAAGGATCGGCGAATCCTGCTTGCGGCTCCCACGGGACGCGCGGCTCGGCGCCTGGCGGAGCTGACGGGGCGCGACGCGAAGACGGTGCACCGGCTGCTCGAGTTCACTCCCCGAACCGGAGCGTTCGAGCGCAATCCGGCGCGTCCCCTCGAGGTCGATCTTCTGATCGTGGACGAAGTCTCCATGGTGGACCTCGTCCTCTTCCACCACATCCTGAAGGCTCTGCCGGCCCACAGCCAGCTGATTCTGGTCGGGGACGTGGATCAGCTCCCCTCGGTCGGCCCCGGCAACATCCTGCGAGATCTCATTCGCTGCGGCGCCGTGGACGTCGTGAGGCTCACGCAGATCTTCCGCCAAGCCAAGGAGAGCCTCATCGTGGTCAACGCGCATCGGATCAACCGGGGCGAGATGCCCCTGATGGGCGGTCGCGATGGCAAGCCTGATTTCCTCTTCGTCGAGAAGGAGGAGCCCGAGGAGGTGCTGGAGGAAGTGAAGCGGCTGGTCTCGTCGGACCTGCCGCGCGAATACGGCCTGGACCCCGTGGACGAAATCCAGGTCCTGACGCCGATGCACCGGGGGGAGGTCGGCGCCACGAACTTGAACGCCGAGCTTGGGGTGCTGCTCAACCGGCGCACCGAGCAGGTCTCGCGCGGGGATCGTACCCTGCGCCTGGGCGACCGGGTGATGCAGATCCGGAACAACTATCAGATCGACGTCTTCAACGGCGACATCGGCCGCATCGAGGCGCTGGATCCGGAGAACCGGCAGGTCCACGTCCGCTTCGATGACCGCACCATCGCTTACGACACCGCCGATCTCGACGAGCTGGTTCTCGCCTACGCCTGCTCCATCCACAAAGCTCAGGGAAGCGAGTACCCTTGCGTCGTGATCCCGCTCCACACGCAGCACTTCGTGATGCTGCAGCGCAACCTTCTTTATACCGCCCTCACGCGAGGGAAGCGCCTGGTCGTGATTGTGGGGAGCCGGAAGGCGCTGGCCCTGGCCGTGCAGAACAACCGGATCGAGGAGCGCTACAGCCGCTTGGCCCAGCGCATGGCCCCGCTCGCCGCAGGGGGCGGCTAAGGGCGCCCGCCTCGACCCGCGAAGCGACAAGAGCCTCGACGATCAGCGAGCATGGGCCGCCTGACCTGCGCCCCGCCTCAAGGAATCGCGCCAGGAGCCCCGGGGCTGCGACGATGGGGCGTAGTCGCGCAGCAAAGCGCCTGACAGCTTCACATCTCGCGCGACCTGTGTAAGAATCCCGGCGCCACGCCTCAAGGAAAGTGCCGGGGGATGCTGCCGATGACGGAAGCTATGCCGCCGCTGCCGAGTCGCCGTCGTTTCGGTGAGACCCTTCGCCGCGACGCCTGGTGGCTGGCGCCCCTCGCAACGGCTCTGGTCCTCTCCGGCTTCGTCGTCTACGCCACATGGGCGGCGTTCCAGGGGGACCATTACAGCTGGGGACCGTATCTCTCGCCCTTGTATTCGCCGGAGATTTTCGGCGATTCGCCCCACGCATGGTTCGGTCCGAGGCCCGGCTGGTGGCCCGCCTGGCTCCTCTTCTCACCGGCGCTGCTGATTCTCTGGGCCCCGGGCGGGTTCCGCCTCACCTGCTATTACTACCGCGGCGCCTACTACAAGGGGCTCTGGGCCGACCCGCCCTCCTGCGCCGTCGGCGAGCCGCGCAAGCACTATCTCGGGGAGCGCTCCTTCCCGCTGATCCTCCAGAATCTCCACCGTTATTTCCTCTATCTCGCCCTCGCTTTCATGCTGGTCCTTGCGAGCGATGTCTGGAAGGCGATCTGGTTCGAGGATCCGGCGTCGGGGCGTACTTCCTTCGGCCTCGGTGTGGGAACGCTGGTCCTCGCCATCAACGTCGTGCTGCTCGGAGGCTACACGCTGAGCTGCCATTCCCTGCGCCACCTGGCCGGGGGCTGCCTGGACGAGCTGACCAAGGCGCCGGTGCGCCGGCGGGCCTACGATTGCGTGAGCTGTCTGAACCGCCGGCACATGCTGTGGGCCTGGATGAGCCTCTTCTGGGTCGCGTTCTCCGATATCTATATACGGATGCTTTCCATGGGCATCTGGTCGGACTGGAGAATCTTCTGATGGCGGAATACCAGACGCACGAGCACGACGTCCTGGTGATCGGCGCGGGAGGCGCGGGTCTGCGCGCCGCGATCGAGGCGTCCGGCGCCAAGGTCCGCGTGGGTCTGGTCTGCAAGTCGCTGCTCGGGAAGGCGCACACGGTCATGGCGGAAGGGGGCGTCGCCGCGGCGCTGGGCAACGTGGATGAGCGAGACTCCTGGAAGGTCCACTTCGCCGACACGATGCGCGGCGGCCAATACCTGAACGACTGGCGCATGGCCGAGCTGCACGCCAAGGAGGCTCCGGAGTGCGTGCGCGAGCTGGAGGCGTGGGGAGCGCTGTTCGATCGGACGAAGGACGGAAGGATCCTGCAGCGGAACTTCGGAGGCCATCGCTATCCGCGCCTCGCCCACGTCGGGGACCGCACCGGATTGGAGATGATCCGCACGCTCCAGGACCATGGAGTGCACCAAGGGATCGACGTCCACATGGAGTGCACCGTCGTCGCCCTCCTGAAGGACGCGCAGGGGATCGCCGGGGCCCTGGGCTACGATCGAGAGCGCGGCTACTTCCACGTCTTCGCCACCCGGGCCATCGTGCTCGCGACCGGAGGGATCGGCAGGGCCTTCCGCATCAGCAGCAACAGCTGGGAGTACACGGGAGATGGGCTCGCGCTGGCCTACGAAGCGGGGGCCGAGCTGATGGACATGGAGTTCGTCCAGTTCCATCCCACCGGGATGGTGTGGCCTCCCAGCGTCCAGGGGATCCTGGTGACGGAGGGCGTGCGAGGCGAGGGAGGCATTCTCAAGAACAAGGACGGGCGGCGTTTCATGTTCGACGATATCCCGGAGAACTACCGCGCGCAGACCGCGGACAACGAGGAAGAGGGCTGGCGCTACACGCAGGGGGACCGCAGCGCCCGGCGCCCTCCGGAGCTGCTCACCCGGGATCACGTGGCCCGCTGCATCGTGCGCGAGATCCGGCAGGGAAGAGGCAGTCCTCACGGCGGCGTATACCTGGACATCGCCTGGATCAAAACCAAGCTCTCCGATGCAGAAGAGCGCATCAAGAAGAAGCTGCCGAGCATGTACCACCAGTTCAAGCGGCTCGCCGACATCGACATCACCAAGGAGCCGATGGAGGTAGGGCCCACGACCCACTACATGATGGGAGGCATCCGCGTCGACGCGGAGACGCAGATGTCCACGGTGGCCGGACTGTTCGCTGCGGGGGAATGCGGCGCGGGGCTTCACGGGGCGAACCGTCTCGGCGGGAACTCTCTGTCGGATTTACTGGTGTTCGGAAAGCGCGCCGGGGCCTTCGCCGCCCGCTACGCCCGCGAGCGCAAGCCCCTCCGGCCGCCGGAGGAGCCGATCGAAGCGGCGATGAAGCAAGCCCTGGAGCCGTTCGCCAGGACGGACGGCGACTCCGAAGGGCCGTACACGATCCAGCACGATCTCCAGGACATGATGCAGGAACTCGTGGGCATCGTCCGGCAGGAGGCGGAGATGCGCCGCGCGCTGGACGGGCTCGCTCGATTGAGGCAGCGCGCCGCGAAGGTGCGCGCGGAAGGGAACCGGCACTACAACCCCGGGTGGCACACGGCTCTCGACCTCAAAGCGATGCTCATCGTGTCGGAGGCGATCGCACGCTCGGCGCTGGAGCGAAAGGAAAGCCGGGGCGCGCACTTCCGGGAGGATTTCCCTTCGAAGGACGCGGAGGCCGGCAAGTTCAACCTGGTGGTCCGAAAGGAGCCGGACGGGTCCATGAGAATCGAGCGCCGGCCCCACGCCGAGATGCGAGCCGATCTGAAGCAAATCGTCGAGGAGAACGGCTGATGCCCTCCGCCACCTTCCGGGTCTGGCGCGGCGACTCGTCGGGAGGTGACTTTCGCGACTACGCGACGGAGGTCACCGAGGGGATGGTGGTTCTCGACGCGGTCCTGCAGATCCAGGCGAACCAGGCCGGCGATCTGGCCGTGCGCTGGAACTGCAAGGCCGGGCGGTGCGGCTCCTGCTCGGCGGAGGTGAACGGCAAGCCCCGGCTGATGTGCATGTCCCGGCTCTCCGAGCTTCCCCTCGACCAGCCAATCACGGTCGAGCCGATGAGAGCCTTCCCGCGCATCAAGGATCTGGCCTGCGACGTCTCCTGGAACTTCGAGGTCAAGAAGAGAATCGCGCCGTTCCATCCGCGCCCGCCCGACGCGCCCGACGGCACCTGGCGGATGTCGCAGGAGGACGTGGAGCGAGTCCAGGAATTCCGCAAGTGCATCGAGTGCTTTCTCTGCCAGGACGTCTGCCACGTGCTGCGCGATCACTCGAAGCATGAAGAGTTCATCGGGCCGCGGTTCTTCGTCTACACCGCGGCGCTGGAGATGAACCCGATCGACGACGAAAACCGCGTCGATGATCTC
>DASYRY010000331.1:0-3118 GCA_036004025.1 Candidatus Polarisedimenticolia bacterium
CCCTCTCCTGCTCGGAGTAGATCAACCTTCCATCCTGAAGCACTTCTAGGCCGGCGAAGCGGATCTGCAGTGAAGGATTGTCCGTGAGAGGCCGGAGCCCTCCGTCGGACAACCTGAACTGATAGAGATTGTGGACGCCGGTCTCCACGTCGGCCTTGGCCAGATAGAGAAACTCCGCCCCCGAATCCAGCCTCGCCGTTCCCCCGAAGGTCCGATCCACGACTCCGAGCAGCGTCGGAGGTCCCGAGGCATCGACACGGAGGACCTTCAGGCGTTCCGTCCAGTCTTCGTGGGCTGCGGTGCTCAGGACCAGCAGGGAACGCCCCGAGTCGATGAACCCCCGCAGGATCAGATCGCCGTCGAACCGGTGATGCTCCGAGTAGCGCCGCCGTTCTTTTCCCGTGCTCAGCTCCAGGCAGTCGAGGGCCGAGAACGTCGTAGGTCCCACATCGGAGCGTATGAAGCAAAGGGAGCCGCCATCGGGGGAGGGATACAGGTTGCTGAATACTTCGCTTCCCTTCGCGTGGATCAGCACCTTGTATGCATCTGTCTGCTGCAAGGGATTGATGCTCAGAATGCCCTGCATCCCCGACTCGACCGAGGCAACGAGATAGAGGGCGCTCCCATCGGAGCTCCAGACCATGTTCTGCCCGACCCAGTCCATCGGCGCGCTGTAGAGGTACGCGTTCCGGAATCCCTCGGCGGCCTTTCGCTCACCTCCCGACCGAAGGTCTTTGACCCACACCTCCTTGACGCCTCTCGCTCCCCCTCGCACGTAGGCGAGGTATTCACCCCCGGGTGAGAGGCGCGCGGCTCCTCCATCCGGGGCGGCGGCTTCCAGGTTCTCCAGGCGATTCCCCACCAGCCGGGCCAGGAAGATCCGGGCCCCGAAGATCTCGGGACTTCCTCCTTCCGTGGGAATGCTTCTCTGAAATGCCAGGAGACCCGATCCGGATGCGGGGCTGGGCCAGAAGTCGAGCAGAGACTCGGTGGTGAGCTGCCATCTTCGCGCCGGGTCAGTGTGCGGATCCAGGAGCCTCAGGTTGGCCCGGTCGTGAACCTCCAGGAACGTCAGACGCGAGCCGTCGGGGCTGGTTTCTCCGAGCCTCTTGACGCCGCCGCTGAACGTGATCCGGGCGGGTCTCTCTCCGCCTGCCGCAACCTGCCAGAGATCGGCCTCGCCCCCCTGGCCCGACACGAACGCCAGCCTGTCGCAGCTCCGGCTCAGCCAGCGTGCGTGGCTCGGCAGGAACTCATCCAGCGGAACCTTCCTGGCATCGCGTCCATCCAGGGAAGAAATCCAGAGGGTCCGCTTTCCGCTGCGGCCCAGCGTGTAGACGACCGTCTTGCCGTCCGCGCACAAGTCGAGATTCGAGCGACGACCCTGAGAGGATTCCGCGGCGAGAATCAGCCGCGACTCTCCACTCTCCCGAACCGCCCAGAGACCGGTCGAGGAGATCTCCACGTAGACGTCGGTGCCGATCCATCGGACCAGCCTGCCGCCGGCGAAGGAGACGTCGAGAGGCAGGCGCTTGCGCGGCGCTCCGCCCATCGCCGGCACCAGCTCCAGGAAAACACCGGAGCCCGTGTTGAGCAGGACGGCCAGCTCGTTTCCGCCCGGAGACCAGACGTGGCTGGTGATCGTCCCGTCGAAGTGGTGCTTCTCCTCCGGATCTCCGACCCCTGGACGGTGGAGCCAGATGGTGCCTTTCCCCGCCTGGGTGGAGCTGATGGAGACCCATTTCCCGTCGGGAGAGATGCGGCTGTCGGAGTCTTCGCTCGGGGTCGTGATCAAGCGCGTAAGGGTCGGATTTCCAAGGTCTTTCTCGAAGCGGATCCTCCGCCACTCCACGAGCGCGATTCCCGTCGCCGTCAACGCCGACGCCGCGATCAGAATCCACGCGCCGGGATGGATCCGGCGATGCAAGGAGCCGGCGAGCCGTTCCTTCAGTTTCTCCAGCACTTCCCGAAGCTCTTTCGCCGACTGGTAACGGCGGATCGGGTCCTTGTCCAGGGCCTTCTGGATGACGCGTGCCAGGTCGGGCGGGATGCTGCCGTTCATCTCCGTAAGCGAAGGGGGCGCTTCCTGGAGGATGGCCTTGATGAGCTGGGCGCTGTCGGTATCCATGAAGAGGTGCCGGGCGGTGGCCATCTCGTAGAGGACAGCCCCCGCCGCATAGATGTCGCTTCGCGGATCGGCGCGGCTGCCCCGCAGCTGCTCGGGGGCCACGTAGGGAAGGGTGCCCGCCACACCGGTTTCCGCCACTCCGAAGCTCGTCTGCGTAGCCGCCTCCCCCGGCTGGTGGAGCAGGGTGGCCAATCCGAAATCGAGGACCTTCACTTGTCCCTTCGGGGTGACCATGATGTTTCCCGGCTTCAGGTCGCGGTGGATGATTCCCTTGCCGTGAGCTTCCTCCAGCGCCAGAGCGATCTGGGAGCCGAGCGCCGTGATCTCGGCCCCTGAGAGGGGGCCTTGAACGAGCTTCTGTGTGAGCGTCATTCCTTCCACGTATTCCATGACCAGGAAGTCGACTCCATCCTGACTGTTGAAGTCGTACACCGCTTCGATATTGGCGTGGTTGAGCTTCGACAGGGCGAGCGCCTCCTTCTTGAAGCGCCTGCGGGCGTTCTCGTTGGCCAGCAATCCGGGCGGCAGCACCTTGAGAGCGACGTCCCTCTCCAGGTGCTCGTCCCGGGCGCGGTAAACGACGCCCATCCCCCCTTTGCCGATTTTTTCCTGCACGCGGTAGTGCCCGAGCGTCTGGTCGATCATTCGATCTTTCGGGCTGAATGGATGGTTGAGATTATCCTAGGCCCAACAGATTGGACCTGTCAATCCTTTGCTGCGAATCTCTCGGCGCCCTTCGCCGCCACGGTGGTCGACAAAGACATGAAGCCGATCCAGAGCAGGACGCCGATGACCCCGCATCCATACCAGAGCGCTTCCGCCGAGAAGCGCTGGTAGACCCAGGTCCCACCGAGAGGCGCCAGCACGAAGGCCACCGAGAAGGAGAGGGAGAAAACTCCCATGTAGCGGCCCTGGCTCCGCTCCCCCGCGCGCTCCGCGACCAGCGCCGAGACGATCGAGAGCGACAGCATCTCCCCCACCGTCCAGACG
>DASYRY010000332.1:0-9423 GCA_036004025.1 Candidatus Polarisedimenticolia bacterium
CGCTCGATGGATACGCCAATCCCCTCTGGGAGGTCACCTCCTCGGCCATCCCTTTGAGGATTCCGTCGAAGCTCTGCCAGCCGCAGAGCCACTCGATGCGGTCAAAATCGAAGATCTCGAGGTAGACGACTCCCAGGGTCGAGCGGAATTCCATCATTCTCTGGAGCTCGTCGAAATGATACGGAAACGCATACAGCCCGGTGTTTCCGTCATAGAGGGCACTGCGAAGCCCCAATAGAATCCTGCGAGGATCGTCTCCGTCCCAACTCTGGGCCGGCATTCAGCGCCTCCCTTCGGTGCAAAGCTTCTCGAAGATGCGTCCCACGCGCTGCAGAATCTCATCGTAGGAAAAGGGCTTGGTGATGTAATCGAAGGCCCCTTGCTTCAGGCCCTGCAGCTTGTCCCTGACCTCCGGCTTGATCGAGAACATGGCCACCGGAATCTCCCGGGTCCCCTCGTCCACCTTGAGGATTTTCAGCGTCTCCCAGCCGTCCATGCCGGGCATGTTGATGTCCAGCAGGATCAGGTGGGGATGACTCCCGACCGCCTCGCGAATGGCCTCTTCCCCCGAGACCGCGGAAATCACCTGATATCCCCCGCTCTCCAGGATCATCCGGGTCATCTCGACGATTTCACGATCGTCGTCCACGACCAGCACACGGCGCGCCGGCTCCGCGGGCTTCATGAACGGGTGGCGCAGCATGCGGCGCTGTCGTGCGGCGAGAAGCGTTCGCATCGCCGGAGCGCTCCGAGAAGCGGGCGCCGGACCTTCATGGGAGACGGGTTCGTCGATGCGCTTGAAGGAGCACGATAGAAGGCAGGGAGCGTCGTCGGTGGCTCGTCGGGAGGAGCATCGGAATGGGTGGGAAGGTTTGTCGCCATCCAGCCTTCCCCGGCGCGGGCCGGGAAATCGCGAAACTCTCGACGCCGGTCGCGCTGCCTGCGAACTCCGAGAGCAGCGCCGGACGCGGCGACCGTACCATACCCTTCGCGCCGCGATCAAGCCCCGCCGGGAGACTCAGGCCATCCGCACCTTGTCGCTCAGGCGGAGCGTCGAGGCCTCTTCGCGCGCCCCCAAGTCCTCCGGTCCGCGTCCCGCACCGTTCTTCTTGAGGGGAATTCCCAGCCGCTTCATCTTCTCGATAAGCGTGGTCCTCTTGATCTTCAGGAGCTCGGCCGCGCGGGTCTTCACCCATCCCGCGCTGTCCAGCGCCTGGAGAAGCATCTTCTCCTCGTACTCGGCCATGATGGCGTCCAGCGAGACCCCTTCGCCTCCAACGCGCACCAGCGGCATGGGAGTCGCGACGGCCTCCTGGATCTCCCTCGGCAGATCCTCCAGGGTGATCTCCTCTTTCCCACGGGACAGGGCCACGGCGCGCTCGACCACGTTTTCGAGCTGACGGACGTTTCCTGGCCAAGGGAACTCCCCCATCGCGCGCATCGCTTCCGCGGTGAGCCGCGGCGCTGGCGCCCCCATCTCCCGGCTGTACTTGTGCACGAAATGATGGATCAGCACGGAGAGATCCTCTCCTCGCTCTCGTAGCTCGGGAAGGTGGACCCCGATCACGTTCAATCGATAGTAGAGATCCTCACGAAACTTCCCCTCGGTGACCATCGATTTGAGATCCTGCCGGGTGGCGGCGAGGACCCGGACATCCACCGAAACGGCCTCCTTGGCTCCCAGCGGGAGCACTTCTCGATCGGTCAGGACCCTCAGAGTTTTCGCCTGGAGCGAAGGGCTCAAGGAGTCCACATCGTCCAGAAAGAGGGTGCCGCCACTGGCCATCTCGATCCGACCCTGCCGATCGGACACCGCGTCGGGGAACGCGCCTCGGACGTGTCCGAAGAGATCGTCCTCCAGAAGACCCTCGGGGATTCCTCCGCATGCCACGGAGACGAACGTCTGATCCTTTCGATCGCTATTGATGTGCAGCGTGCGCGCCACCAGCTCCTTGCCGGTGCCGACCGCCCCGGTGATGAGCACGGTGCTTCGGGTCGCGGCCACCTGCCCGATGACCGACAGGACGCTCTTCATCGCGGGGCTTCCTCCCGCCAGCGAGCCCGCGCCAAACTGGCTTTCGATCTGCCTCCGGAGCAGGATGTTCTCCCGCTTCAGGCGGGAGCGCTCCAGCGCCTTCGCCACGACGAGCTCCACCTCTTCCATGCGAAACGGCTTCACCACGTAATCGAAGGCTCCCATTTTCATCGCCTTGATCGCAGTCTCCACCGAAGCGTAGCCGGTGATCATGATGACCGGGAGGTCCTGATGGTGGCGGTGCACTTCCTGGAGCACCTCCATGCCGTCGGTCCGCGGGAGGACCATGTCCAGGACCAGCAGGTCGCATCCCGACTCGCGGATGGTGGCCAGGACTCGGTCTCCCGTGTCCAGTCCGCGGGCCGCGTATCCCATGGCCGTGAGGGAGTCGGCAAGCACTTGCCGAACGCCAGCGTCGTCGTCAATGATGAGAATCTTCTCTTTCACGTCCGAGTCCTCCTTCATCGTGATGGCCCGCGGGTCGGTCCCAGACACGGAAGAAAGGCAAGACGTGTGCCACGAAGCGACGCGGAATCCTTCCGCCTAACTCCCTCGCTGACCAAGAGTTGGAAAGTCGCTTCTGGAAGGAGTGTCAAGGGTGTGACGTGAAATGTCAGGCAGGCTACTAATAATCGTCAGGAGCTTGACTGGTGGGACGGTACCTCGACGGTCTCGACTCTGCGGCGGACGGACCCATTCAGGACCGCGCCCTCTTCCATTCGGAACCGGGTCATCTCCACCGCTCCCTCCACGACCGCGGAGGACCGGAGGGTCAGCGTTCCCAGGATGGTCATCTCGCCCTGGGCGACTCCACGGACGGTGAGGTCGATGGCCGTGACGTTGGCTCGAAGATGCGCGCCACTCTCGACCGAAACTCCATCGCGCAGGGAGATCGCCCCCTCGACTTGTCCACGAATCGTCAGCGATCCGCCGCCGGTGATTTCGCCGCGGAATCGCGTGTGGCTTCCGATCACGCTCGCGGAGTCCCCGTTCAGGGGGGTTCCCGAGAGGGATCCTCCAGCACCCGTTTGAGCAGGCTCAGATCGTCTTCGAAAGAGCATGAGCGGCTCGCACGCCTCTCGAGGGGAGGAACGACTCCTGGAAAGCGGGATGGAGCGGGCAACGGGGTTCGAACCCGCGACCTCAAGCTTGGGAAGCTCGCGCTCTACCAACTGAGCTATGCCCGCCCACGAGCGCGAGTTGAATATACCGCCGCGCCAAACGAAGTGTCAATGCACGGAGGCGATGGTTCCGCCGCCTAGAACCTCGTCGTCACGATAGAAAACAGCCGCCTGGCCCGGAGTGATGGCGCGCTGCGGAATCCTGAATCGGATCGCGACCCCGCCTCCGGGATCGGGTTGCACGACCGCTTCACCGCCTGGATGACGGTGGCGAATCTGCACCATCGCCTCGATGCTTCCAGAAGGCGGGCGGGCGGAAACCCAGTTCGGAGCCCGCACCACGCAATGCGTCCGCTCCTGCTCTTCGCGCTCTCCCACGATGACGCGAGCCGGACCCGGCTCGATCGCCAGGACGTACATCGGCTTTCCGGTGGCGAGGCCCAGACCCCGGCGCTGTCCGACCGTGAAGTGCCGCACGCCATCATGCCTTCCAAGAACCGTTCCTTGGGCATCGATGATCTCCCCGCCCTCGGAGCTTCCCGTCCCTCGCTCCCGCTCCAGGAAGCTGCGGTAGCCTCCCGCCGGCAGAAAGCAGAGATCCATGCTCTCCTGCTTGTCGGCCACGCAGAATCCGGCGCGCCTCGCCAGCTCACGCACCGATTCTTTCTTCATCTCTCCCACCGGGAAAAGCGCCCGGTCGAGCTGATCGGGAGTCAGGCCGAAAAGAAAATAGGACTGATCCTTTTCCCGATCCACGGACCGGAAAAGCTTGGTGCGCGAGGTCGCGGGATCCCAGGCGCGGCGCGCGTAATGCCCCGTCGCGACGGTCTCGCAGCCCAGCGTCCGCGCGCGATGCAGCAGCTCGCCGAACTTCACCTCCGTGTTGCAGCGGGCGCACGGCAGCGGCGTCCTTCCCTGATCGTACTCATCGATGAAGTTCTCGATCACCGCCTGGCGGAACTCGCGCTCCATGTTCAGGACGTAGTAGGAGATTCCCAGCCGATGCGCGACCTTGCGCGCGTCCACGAAATCGCTGGGAGAGCAACATCGGCCGAATCGCGACAAGCCCATCGCGCCGGCATCGAAGAGCTGCAGGGAGATCCCGACCAGGGATTCCCCCTTTTCGTGAAGCAGCAGCGCCGCGACCGAGCTGTCCACACCCCCGCTCATGGCGACCGCGATTCTCCCGCTCGCCGCTTCCTCTTCCTTGCGGACGCCGCTCACGCGGTCCTTCCCGTGTCCTGCATCGAGACGACCTCATCCGTCCGTGCCCAGCGCGACAGGCTGCCGGAGTCTCGCTGGAGAATCTTCTCCAAGGCTTTCAGGAAAACATCCGCGTCCGTCTCCCGGCTTGCGTATCCGAGGCTGATCCTCAAGGTCGCCTCCGCTTCGTAAGAGGGACATCCCATCGCCTGGAGAACATGGGAGGGGCGGACCGTGCCGGCCGCGCAGGCCGAACCCGTGGAAACCGCGATTCCTTCCAGGTCCAGGGCTGCGACCAGATCCTCGCCGCGCCGTCCCGGCAGAGCGACATTCATCGTATTCGGCAGACGAGCGCGCCCCACGCCATGCAATCGCGCCGCCGGGAACCTCGAGACCAGATCCGCTTCCATCTGGTCGCGAATCCGTCGCAAGCGATTCGCTTCCTCCTCCGTCTCGCCCACCCTGCGCGCGGCCTCGCCGAGCCCCGCGATCAACGCCAAGGCGGGAGTGCCGGCCCGTCGATGGGATTCTTGAGGACCCCCGAGCAATAGCGGAGACAGCTCGATCCCGGATCGAATGTACAGCGCCCCGACACCGGAGGGGGCTCCGATCTTGTGACCCGAGATCGATACAAGGGCCGCCGCCCGCGACAGATCTTCGAGCGGAGCCTTGCCCAGGCTCTGCACCGCATCGCAATGCAGCAGGATTTCGCGGCCTCGAAGCCCCTCGGCGACGGCGGCCACGTCCTGCAGCACTCCGACCTCATGGTTGGAGTGCATGAGGGAGACAAGAAAAGTGTCGGCCTCGACCGCGGCAAGCACCGATTCAGGCGCCACCCATCCTTCGGGGTCGGGAGGCACCCGCGTCACCCGCCACCCTTGGCCCTCCAGGTCCGAAGCCGCTTCCAGCACCGAGGAATGCTCCACCGCCGAGACGATCAAGTGGCCGCGCCCGTGCCGTCGGGCCGCCCCGAGGATCGCGAGATTGTTGGACTCGGTGCCCCCGCTGGTGAAGACGATCTCCTCCGGCTTCGCGCCTAGGAGAGATGCCACCGACTCTCGACCCTCCTCCATCAAGATCTTGGCGCGGTGTCCCCGCGCGTGGATGCTCGACGGATTGGCGTAGCTTTCCCCCAATGCCTCGAGAACGGCATCCCGAACCTCCGGACGCACCGGGGCGGAGGCGTTGTAATCGAGGTATACCTCGTTTCGCATGAGCTCCATCCCACCCGTAATGTTTTGGAGTGCCGCAAGTTATCACAGCACCCTGGGGTCGTCAACGGCGCGCCGAACGCCTTGATCTTTGATAGGGGTGGTGCTAGATTGCGCTGCCCACGAGCATGCAAGCGCTGCCTGCCGCGGCCGGGCCCGCCGCCGGCGGTCACTGCCCTTCCGGAGTTCGGCTTGAAGCCCATCCTCGACATCAAGAAATCGGTCAATCTCCCCAAGACGGATTTCTCCATGAAGGCCAACCTTCCGGATCGGGAGCCGGAGCTGCTGCGCCGCTGGGAGGAATTCCAGCTCTATGCCAAGCTCCGGAAGGCGCGTGAGGGGCGGCCACGCTTCCTTCTGCACGACGGTCCTCCGTACGCGAACGGGAACATCCATCTCGGTCAAGCCCTCAACAAGATCCTCAAAGACATGGTGGTCAAGTCGCGCAGCATGATGGGTTTCGACGCTCCGTACAGGCCCGGATGGGATTGTCATGGACTGCCCATCGAGCACAGGGTGGACCGCGAGCTCGGAGCCAAGAAGAGCGGCATGAAGCCCCTGGAAATCCGCAAGGCGTGCCGGGCCTATGCGGAAAAATTCATCGACATCCAACGAGACGAATTCCGGCGGCTGGGGATCTTCGGGGAATGGTCCCACCCCTACCGCACGCTGGACCCGGAGTATGAGAGTGTGATCGTGGAGCGACTCGCGGAGTTCTTCGCCTCCGGTTCGGCCTACTTCGGCAAGATGCCTGTGCATTGGTGCGCCTTCTGCGAGACCGCCCTGGCGGAGGCGGAGGTCGAGTACGAAGAACGCACATCGCCTTCCGTGTACGTGCGCTTCGAGCTCGACTCCCCCGAGTTGCGCCGGCGGTTTCCGGAGATCGGAGACCGGAAGCTCTCCGTCGTGATCTGGACCACGACTCCATGGACCCTTCCCGCCAATCTCGCGGTGGCCTTCCATCCGGACGCGCTCTACGACGTGATCGATCTGGGCCAGGAGGTCGTCGTTGTCGCAAAGCAGCGCGCCGCGGAGGTCGCGCGCGCCTGCGGCATCAAGCTCGACCATGTCCTGGGGACCCTGTCGGGACGGGAGATGGTGGATTCGGGGCGGGCCCTCCGACCGTATCCGCAAAGGGATCGTGCGTATTCGATGCTCGTGCCGGGAGAGCACGTGACCCTGGATCAGGGGACGGGAGCCGTCCACACGGCCCCCGGGCACGGTGCCGAGGACTTTGCGATCGGCGCCCGTTTCGGCCTTCCCCCCTACGCTCCTCTGGACGATAAGGGGCACTTCATCGCCGCGGACTTCGAGTCCACGGATCCCTACGTCGATGCTCTGGGAGGAGTCAGGGTCTGGGAGGCCAACGATTGGATCCAGGACGATCTGGCGCGCCGGGGTCTGCTGGTCCACAAGGAAGCCTTCCGCCACTCCTATCCGCATTGCTGGCGGTGTCGCAACCCGGTCATCTTTCGCGCCACCGATCAATGGTTCATCGCCCTGGACTCGGAGGATCTCAGGCGGAAGGCTCTCGCCGAAATCGACAAAGTCCGATGGATTCCGGAAGCGGGCCGCGTGCGCATCGGCAACATGGTGACGCAGCGTCCCGACTGGTGCATCTCGCGACAGCGCACCTGGGGCGTGCCCATTCCGATCTTCGTCTGTTCCGCCTGCTTTCCGGCGAAGCCCGAGGCTTTCATTCGCGACCCCGCCAGCTTCCGTCGTATCGCGGAGGTCTTCCGGGAGGAAGGCTCCGATTCCTGGTTCCGTGAATACCCCGATGCGCAGGCCATGGTCGATCATTTCCTGCCGGCCGGAACGGCGTGCCCGTCGTGCGGGCGCCGGGATACGCTGCGTCCCCAGCGTTACATCGTGGACGTCTGGTTCGAGTCGGGCGTGTCCAGCTTCGGAGCGCTGCCGCCGCAGGCCTGGCCCCCCGATCTCTATCTGGAAGGAACCGACCAGTATCGCGGCTGGTTCCAGTCCTCCTTGCTGGTGGCCACGCACGCCCGCCAGAGAGCGCCCTACCGCGAAGTCGTGACCCACGGATTCACGCTGGACGGCGAAGGAAGAAAAATGTCCAAGTCCCTGGGGAACGTGATCTCGCCCCAGGACATCGTGAAGAAGTTCGGAGCGGACATCCTCCGTCTCTGGGTCTGCATGGTGGATTACCTCAACGACATGCGCCTGTCGGACGAGATTCTGGCGAGGAACGTGGAGACCTACCGCAAGGTCCGGAATACCTGCCGCTTCCTGCTCGGAAACCTCTATGACTTCGACCCCGAGCGGCACGCGCTTCCTTCGGAGGGTCTCCTCGAAATAGATCGGTGGGCCTTGCATCAGGCGAACCTCCTGCGCGAACAGACCCGGCGAGCCTATGAGGCGTACGAGTTCCATCGCGTCTATCACGCCTTGAACCAGTTCTGCGCCGTCACCTTGAGCGCCTTCTATCTGGACATCCTCAAGGATCGGCTGTACACCTCCAGCCCCACCTCTCCCCGGCGTCGGTCCGCGCAGACCGCGATGCATCGGATTCTCGACCTCCTCTGTCGGCTGATGGCGCCCGTGATGAGCTTCACCGCCGAAGAGATCTGGCAGCATCTGCGAGGCCTCGCCCAGAGCGGGACCCTGAGCTCCTCCGTTCACCTCCAGGAGTTCTCGCAGGCCGTGCCTCTTCCGGATGAGCCGGCCCTGCTGGCGCGCTGGGAGAAGCTCGCTCAAGTCCGCGAAGCGGTCCTGCGCAAGCTGGAGACGGCGCGCTCCGAGAAGCTCCTCGGCAATTCCCTGGAAGCCCAGGTCGTCCTCGACGCCCGTGGAGAGCTGGAGCGCATCCTTGCGGACTATCGGGAAGATCTTCCCTCTCTGTTCATCGTCTCCGAGGTCATGCTGGAAAGCACTTCGACTTCCGCGGAGGCTGCGGAGGGTCTCCCGGATCTCCGCATCGAGATCCGCAAGGCCCCGGGAGAGAAGTGCGAGCGGTGCTGGAACTTTCGCAGGGATCGGGGCGCGCATCCTTCCTATCCCACTCTCTGTGGAAGGTGCGTCTCCGCTCTGCAAGAGATGGAAGCGGGTTCTCCTCCATGAGGCCGTCGCGCGCCGTCCTGGCGAGGCTGTTCTATCTGGCTCTCAGCCTCCTGCTGTTCGGACTGGACAGGCTTTCCAAGTCCCTGGTCGTCGCCCGACTTCCCCTCTACGAATCGGTCCCCGTCATCGAGGACTTCTTTCATCTCACCCACGTGGCGAATACCGGAGCCCTCTTCGGCCTCCTGGCCGGCATGGCTTCGCCGCTGCGCGGCCTGATCTTCATCACCATTCCCGTCCTGGCCATCCTCCTGATCCTGGCATTCCAGTTTCGCACCCAGGAAAGCGATTTTCTCGTCCAGGCAGGACTTTCCCTGATTTTGGGAGGAGCCATGGGCAACCTCTACGATCGCGTCGCTCTCGGTCACGTGGTCGACTTCCTGGATTTCTCCGTCGCGGGGCATCACTGGCCCGCGGTCAATCTGGCGGATTCCTCGATCTGCCTCGGAGTTTTCACTCTGGTCCTGGACCTGTTCCGGCGCGAGCGCCCCGTGGCGCCGGCGGCCTGAGGGGGGCATGCATCCCGTCCTTTTCAACCTGCACCTGGGAAAGCTAGGCGAGTTCACGCTGGGAACGTACGGTCTCTTCTACGCCGTGGCGTTTCTCGTGGCGGTGCGTGTCTGCATGAGCTACGCGAGGCGAGAAGGGATCGAGCCTACCCGCATGATCGATCTCGGGATCTGGTCTCTGCTTGCGGGCATCGTCGGGGCGAAACTGCTCCTCATGGTCGTCGAGTTCCCCTACTACTGGCGGCACAAGATGGAGATCGTGT
>DASYRY010000333.1:0-4186 GCA_036004025.1 Candidatus Polarisedimenticolia bacterium
CGTCTGCGTCCCGGAGGCGTGTTCTGCCAGTGGGTTCAGGTGTACGAGACCTCCGGACGGAGCGTCCATACGATCCTCGATACGCTTTCGGCTTCGTTTCCTCACGTGCAGCTCTTCTCGTCCCAGCTGATCACCGACATCATCCTTCTCGCCTCCGAAGAGCCGCTGCGCCTCGCGCCGGGCGCGGCGGAGCTCTTTCCGGATCGGAAGGAAGTCGCGCCCGATCTGGAGAGGGTCGGAGTGCGGAACCTGCCCGATCTGGCGCTGCGCTATACCGCTCCCGTGCCTCATCCTCCTCGGGAGGCCGAGCTGAACACGGACGACAACTCGCTCATTCAGTACCGCGCGCCGCTCGAGGGCCTGCGCTTTTACTTCGAGCCGAGCGCGTCGCGAAGGATCGCGCCTTCCCCTGCCGCGCTCATGGAGCTCTTCTTTCCCGGCCGGTCCGAGGCCGAAGTCCTCCCCGAGCTGGCCCGCGCCGCCCAGCGACTCGGGGCGAAGGCGACCGTGGAGTCGATCGCCGGGTATCTTGGACAGAAGGGCCTGCCGGCGCTGGAGCAGCAGGTCCGCGCGATGGCGAGCACCACGGTGGCGGTCGGAACGGCCGCCACGGCCGATTCGCTCCTCGTTCTCGCCGAGGAGCGGATCCGTCTCAGGGACGGGCTCGGCGCGATCGATGCCCTGCGGCAGGCGGAGGAGAAGGGTCTCGACGGGGCCGACCAGCTGTCGCGCTCCGGTTATGTCCTGCTGAAAGTCCGGCGATACGCCGATGCGGAGAAGCGCCTGGACCGCGCCGCCGCGGATGTCGCGAGCCCCGCGCATTACCGCGCGCTCGCCGGCCGCGGCGCCGCCCGCTACCACCTCGGACGCAGGGAGGAGGGGCTCAAGGACATCGCGGCGGCCAAATCGATCTCGCCGATGGACCCGCTTGCCTACCTGCTGCTGGGGCTGGCCTATAAAGATGTGGGCGACGTCTCGGCGGCGCGGCGGGAGATGCAGGCCGGCCTGAAGATCGCCCCGAACGATCCCCCCCTCGTCCACGCCCTCGAGGGCCTGAAATAGGCGTTTCGGCCGATCCGCCGGGTCAATTCACCTGTTCCGCGGGCTCCTGATCGGGGGCCTCATCGGCGGCCAACCCTTGAATGCGGATTCCGCTGACCGACGCCGGATCGAAAGAGTCGAGCTGCCGGTTGTCCGCCAGGACGACGATGTGCCGGCTCGAGGCGGCTCTAAGGCGACAAATGCGTGGGGAGGGCGTTCCACAAGATGATGGCCGGCTTTTCGGCGAGGTTGTGCTCGTATCCCAGGATGCTCAGGGACGCCGTGCTGAGAAGGAAATGCTGCGCTTGCTCCACCGTCAATCCGATCCAGCGTCCGGCCAGGACGCGTCCGAAGTGCCCATGGGAGAAGAGCGCGACATTGCCCTCCAGCCCGCGCAGCCGGGCGAGCAGGCGGTCGGCGCGGTCGGAAACCTGGGCGGGGGTTTCACCGCCCGGACAGCCATCCCGGAAGAGATTCCAGCCGGGTCGCTCCTGCAGAATCTCCGCGGAGCGCCGTCCTTCGTAGTCGCCGTAGTCCCACTCCACCAGCTCCGGCTCCATTTCGGCCGGCGGATCCAACCCGGCCAGCTCGCACGTTCGCCGCGCGCGTCGAAGCGGGCTCGTCAGCACGCGGGCGAGCGCAATGCCCCGCAGGCGCGGCGCCAGCTCCCGCGCGCCGTCTTCGCCGCGTGCGGTCAGCGGAATGTCGGTGCGACCGGTGTGCCGGCCGGAGAGCGACCACTCGGTCTCGCCGTGTCGAATGAAGTAAATGCGCGCAAGCATGCCTTGCATTATCTGCCTCTCGAATCCTGATGGCGCTATCGTGCGAGGGAAGGCATAGTCAGCGCTGACTGGGAGGATTCTCGCGCGCCGGGGGATCGACTTTCCCGGAGTCCTTCGCGCAGAGGCTGAACTCGACGATCAACGTATAGTAGACGTCGACCGGCACTCCACTCATGTTCCCCGGCCGGTATTTCCACTGCTTCACCGCCTTGGTCGCGGCGGCCTCGAAGTCGCCGCCGGCTTCGGAAGGAGCGGGCTTTCCCCCGCCGCAGTCCGTCTCCACCCAAAGCTCGGTCTTGAGCGGCGTGATCTCTCCAACACTTCCGGTCTCGTCGATCACGGCCTGGAGAATGACTCTGGCTCCTGGACCAAGCTTGCGCCATTTCCTCGGGTAGACGGGTTCGCGGCGCGTCCCGGGGATGAGCTCCGGCTGCGACACCCCTTGCATGAGGGGATGGATGACCTTGTCGCGCGGAATCGGCTCCGGCGCCGACCGACCGGCACCGATTCCGAGGACGAAGCAGGAGCCGAGAACGACGGTGAGGCATCGGGACGAGGAGGTGCACATGGCAGTCCCTACCGATCGGATGGCCGGAGCCGGATGGCAGTCGAAAGTATACATGGCAAGGATGCCGGCGGCCGAATGGCCGTACCGGTATGAGGATTCACAAAACTGATTCCCCCATCACTGAGGAGCAGAATCCCGCAGACTCGATTCACGGGATGTCACAACGTGTCCGTGCTGACTACGACTTCTTCGATCTGGAAGAGCGCTTGTCCGCCATCAACCAGAAGGTCGCCTACTACTCCGATATGAGCTCGATCTTCATGCACTTCCTGAGCGACCGGCGGACGGTCCAGCTCGAGCTGGCGATCCTGATCCTCATCCTCATGGAAGTCCTGCTCTTCATCTGGTCGGTCCTCCGCTGAGAGACCCGCATCGCCGCCGGACTTCCTCCTGCCTCCCATCAGACTGCGGCACGACGGGGCATGCCGCACCGCCCCAAACTCTTGACAGGATCCGCGCCTGGGAGTAGCGTGGGGCCAACTCAGACTCCCAACTCGCTTCGAGGGATTCAGCCCGATCGGTCTCCCGGATCGAACTCGACTGAATCAGGAGGTTCTCATGGAGCTCGAGAGGCACTCGCTCCTCTCCCCCCTCCTCCGCTGGCTCGTCGGCTCCCTCACTGCGCTGTCGCTCACGCTTCCCGCCCTCGAGGGCTTCGGCGCGACTCCGCTCGATGCTGCCAAGGACCAAGGGCAGCATCGAAGTCTCTCCTTCGCGGACAGGGTCGCCGCGCAGAAAGCGATCGAAGAGGTCTTGTGGCGCCACCGCATCTGGCCGAAGGAGAACCCCGGCCCCAAGCCGGCGCTGGAGAAGGTCCTGCCCGATTCGGCGATCCGCGAGAAGGTCACGGGCTATTTGAAGAAATCCAAAGCCCTGGAAAAGTTCTGGAGCCGGCCGCTGACCGCCGCGCAGCTGCAGGCCGAGATGGAGAGGATGGCGAAGAACACCCGCCAGCCGGGGGTGCTGCGTGAGATCTTCACGGCACTGCACGACGATCCCTTCCTGATCGCCGAATGCCTGGCACGCCCGGCTCTGGCCGATCGCCTCCTTCACAACACCTATTCGACAGACGCCCTGATTCATCGAGCCGTGCGTGACCGGGCGGAGAGGGATCTGGCCCGCTTCGGCTCTCCCGGGCAGATGCGTGCGATGCAGGGTGATTATCGCGAGAAGACATGGATTCGGGGGGAGAGCGATTCACCCGAAGGGCTCTTCGAACCGGACCACGTCTCGCCGGCCCGATTCGATGCGCTGGTGGAAGGCTTGAGGGAGCGACTCCTCACCCCTTCAGACGATCCGGCTCTGCCATCGGGGGAATTGCCCATGGGTAAGGTTGGGCCTCTGAGGGAAGCCGAGGACTCCTTCCGCGTCGCTGCGATCCTCTCCCGAAGCGCCGATTCGATCCGGATCGCTTCCGTCACCTGGAGCAAAACCCCGTTCGAGGTGTGGTGGAAGCAGGCGAAGGACAGCTTGTCCGGAAGCGTCTCGCTTCCTGCCGGTGCCTACGACTCGGTCTCGCTGGAATCCGCCGGCTGCACCGACGACACCTGGCGTCCGACCGGAGAGTCGACCCCCGCAGCCCGGATCGGCAACACCACGGTCTGGACCGGGACGGAGATGATCGTTTGGGGCGGAGATACGGCTTCCGGCACCACGCGATCCGGCTCACGATACAATCCAGCCACGGACACCTGGGCCTCGACTTTCAACGATAACAACTCCGCGCACGTCCCTCCCGCCCGAAGCAGGCACGTCGCGGTCTGGACCGGCTCGAAGATGATCATCTGGAGTGGAG
>DASYRY010000334.1:0-7680 GCA_036004025.1 Candidatus Polarisedimenticolia bacterium
GCGCGCCGTCTGGGAGACCCCCGCCTGCTCGAGGATTTCCTCCAAACCATCAACGCCACCCAGGCCGAGCGTGAGGCCATCCTCGGCAGGCGCCAGGAGCCCAGCTCGGATCCCGAGGTCGTTCGCGAGCTGGCTCCCGCGCTGCGCCTCCTTGAGAGCGCTTCTCCGGAGGGTGCCCTCCCCCTCCTGACGGATCTGCTCGCCCGCCATCCCGGCTCGCCCGAGCTTTTGTTTCATCGGGCTCGGCTCTCGTTTCATCAAGCGAAATGGGCGCAGGCCGAAGCTTGGCTCTCCAGGATCCCACCGACCCCCGCCCGGACCCCACCCTGGATTCTCGGGTGGACTCACCTCTTCCTGGGGAGATGTCTGTGGCAGCAAGGAGGGCTCGGCGAGGCGAAGGCTGCTTACCGGAAGGCGCTGGAGGTGCAGGGTTTTCGCGGCAAGGACTTGGCTAGGGCCCTGTTAGGACCGGAAGCCGCGGATCCCGGGGTCTGGCCCAAGCAGATTTTTGCGTCAGGACTTCAATCGTCCGAGAATCCGCGAAACGTATCCACGGGTTTCTCGATAGGGGGGAATCCCACGATAGCGGTCGACCGCCTCTTCTCCGGCATTGTAGGCGGCCAGGGCGAGCGCCGTGTCCTGATATCGCAGGAGCAGCTCCTTCAGGTAGCGGGTTCCGCCCTCGAGATTCTGCCGGGGATCGAAGACGTCCCGGACCTGGAACCGCAGCGCGGTGCGCGGCATGAGCTGCATGAGACCCATCGCCCCGCGTCTTGAAACCGCGTAGGGGTCGAATTTGGACTCCGTCTCGACGACGGCTTCCACGAGCTTCGCATCCACCCCCACCAATCCTGCCACATGCCGAATCAGGATGCGGACGCCCGGCTCCGGATCCCACGGAGAAATGGGAGGCAGATCGGGCGCAGCGGCGGAGCGATCCACGGGAGCGGGCTCATGGGCCGCGGCCGTCGGAGCCGGTGACACGGCGGCCGGAGCGGGAGCCGGAGTCGTGCGCGCGGCGATCGCAGCGACCTGATGGGCTGGGAAGCCGATCTCTCCGCCCCCGTGAAGGGTCAGGATGATGCGCGAGCCCTCGACTCGGAACGTCTCGACATCGAGCGTGCCGCCGCCCAGAAACGTTACCTGGTGCGCTGCCGCGCAGGGGGACGGGCACACGGCCACCAGAACGCCGCAGCAAGCCAGCACGATAAGGCCGTTGACATGAGTGAGTTTCGTCATGCTTCGTGAAGAATCTTACGACCAGCGGCCGGAGGGGTCAATCGGAATCCTCACCGGCGGCGAAAATTCTTCTCCAGGTCGCGGTGGGAAATCCTCAGAACCACGGGCCTCCCGTGGGGGCAAGTCATGGGAGCATCGGCCCTTGCCAGCTCCTCGAGCAGGAAAGACATCTTTTCCGAGGTCAGGGGAAAATTGACTTTCACCGCCGCGTGGCAGGCGGTGGTCGCCGCCAGCCGGTCGAGGATCCGATCCAGCTCCCCGGGTGTGGGGGTGTCTGTCAGATCGTCGGTCAGGTCCCGCACCAGGGCCAGCACGTCGATCTCTCCCAGGAGAGCCGGGATCTCCCGCACCAGCCAGGTGTTCTCTCCGAAGACCTCCAGTCCGAACCCGAGCTGCTCGAGCCTGGCTCGGCCCCGTTCCAGCCTCAGGCTCCGCTCAGGGTCCAGGCCCAAGCTGACGGGGAACAGCAGCGCTTGCCGCTCCACTCTTCGCTCTCTGGACTGTCGCAGCAGACGCTCGTAAAGGATTCGTTCGTGCGCGGCATGCTGGTCGACGATCATCAACCCCTGCTCGTCCGATGCCAGGATGTAGCTCTCGCGGTACTGTCCCAGAGGGATCCCGGGCCCCGTAGGAGCCCCTGGTAGGCGGCGCTCGGGAGCTTCCTGCGCCTCGCGCACCGCGGAGAACTCCCAAGTCGCCGAAGCTTCCGTCGTCCTATCCGCGTGGAGGGCAGGGCCGGCGGGCGGCAACCCCGACCCTCCGCCTGCGACCGCGGAAGCCCCATCCTCCCGGAGAGCGCGCCACGCAGCGACCGGCCTCTCCTCCTGGAGAGCCGAGCGTATCGAGCCGCGCACGAGATCGAAGAGGACCCGCGGCTCGGTGAAGCGCACCTCCCACTTGGTCGGATGAACGTTGAAGTCGACCCTGTCGGGTGGGGCTTCGACCAGGAGGAGAACGAACGGATACCGCCCGCGGGGAAGGAAGGTGGCGTAGGCCTGGAGAATGGCGGCGTGGAGACCTCGGTCGCCCACGGGCCTGCCGTTCAGGAACAGGCGCAAGTCGCGCGCGGTGGCGCGCGTGAATTCTGGCTCGGACGCGAATCCCCAGGCGCGATACGACCCCGCTTTCCGATCGAACGGCACCAGCCGCCGCGCCACGTCGTCTCCGAAAACCTGCCTGACCCGATCCGCTCGGCTCGAAGCCGGCGGAAGATCGAGAAGACTCCTTCCGTCGGCCGTGAGTGAGAAGCGGCGGTCGAAGTGGGCGAGCGCGCATCGGCTCATGATGTCCAGGATGCGCTCGAGCTCGCTGGACTCGGAGCGGAGGAATTTCCGCCGGGCGGGGGTGTTGAAGAAAAGATTCCGCACCGTGACGGTCGTCCCGCGAGGATGGCCCACGGCTCGAGGCTCCTGGGCCTGGCCTGCCTTCACTTCCACCCGGTGTCCTCCGCTTCCCGGATCGCAGGAGCTCTCGAGAGTCATCTCGGACACCGAGGCGATGGAGGGAAGCGCTTCCCCCCGGAAGCCCAGCGTCTGCAGGCCGGCGAGCTCCTCCAGCGTGCGGATTTTGGAGGTGGCATGCCGCTCCAGAGCCAGCGAGAGGTCCTGGCGGTCCATGCCCGAGCCGTCGTCGAGCACTCGGATTTCCTCGATCCCTCCGCCGCGCAGCTCCACCCGGATGGCGCCGGCGCCCGCGTCGAGCGAGTTCTCGACCAGCTCCTTCACGACCGAAGCGGGTCGCTCGACGACCTCGCCGGCGGCGATTTGATTGGCGGTGCGCGTGTCGAGCCGCTGGATTCTCGGCAAGGCTCAGACCTCCTCGATCAAGAGATGCTTGCGACCGTCCGGATCGGACGCGCAATATTTCTCCACCGTGTGCAGGGTCTTCTCGAGCTTGGCGATGTGGCAGATGGGATCGCCGGGCTGCACCAGAGGAATCGTCGTGATCCCGATCACCAGCCCGGTAAGGGGGGACTGAAGCGTCGTCACCTCGCGACCGAAGGGGGTGGAGACGACGGCCACTCCCGTGCCCTCGTAGATGAGGTCCCCCGGCTTGACCCGGATGTCGAGGATTCCTCCCCGCTCCGCACGGATCCACTCGGAGACTTTCACGATTACCTGGAACCGCGGCTCCTGGATGGGATGCTGGATCATCCCGAGGTCCGCCAGCACATTGCGGATCCCGGCGGTCCCACGGGCCACCATGCCTCGCTGGAATCGAAACGTCTCTCCGGCCTCGAGAATGATGGTGGGAATCCCGGCGCGCGTGGCCGCCGCCCGGAGCGTGCCGCCCGCCGCGGGCTGGTCCATGATGATCTCGGTGCCGAACGCCTTGGCCATCCTCCGCACCTTCTCGTTGTCCAGATCCCCGCGGATGTGCGCCAGGTTCGTGCGCCCCGCTCCCGCCGTGTGCAGGTCCACGCCGTACTCGGCCTTTTGGACGATCTCGGTGAAGATCTTGTGGGCCACGCGGCGCGCCAGGTTTCCCTGAGGATCCCCGGGGAAGTAACGGTTCAGATCCCGCCTCCCGGGCAGATACCGCGAGTGGCTCAGGAAACCCCAACGGTTCAGCACTGGCGTGCAGAGGACCGTTCCCTTCAGGCTCTTGGGATCCAGCTCGGTCATGATCGTCCTGACGATTTCCACGCCGTTCAGCTCGTCGCCATGAATGGCCGCCGTCAGGAAGACGCGCGGGCCCTCGTCCACCCCCCGCACCACCGTCACGGGAATATTGACCGGCTGGGCGGTATAGAACTCGCTGATCTTGAGGAGGATCTCCTGAATCTCTCCCGGATGGATGATCTTCCCGCCGATCTTCAGCTCTTCGGCCATGGCTCCCTTCCAGACCGGCGCGCGTAGCGCACGGCGTATTCGAGGATGATGCGCGCGATGTCGAGTCCGGTGGCCTTTTCCAGGCCCTCGAAGCCCACCGAGGAGTTGATCTCCATGACCTTGGGTCCCTCATGGGATTCGAGAAGATCCACTCCCGCCACCTGAAGTCCGAGCACCTGCGTGGCCTGCACGGCCGCGCGCCGGTAGTCGTCGTCCAGATCCACGATGGTTCCACCGCCGCCCCGGTGGATGTTGGAGCGAAACTCGCCGAAGCGCGCTTGGCGCCGCATGGCGGTCACGACCCTGTTTCCCACCACCAGAGCGCGGATGTCCTTGCCTTCCGATTCCGAGATGAATTCCTGGATCAGGATGCTCTGCCCCAGCGACCAGAGGGTATCCAGCACCGACAGGACCGCCTGCTCGGTTTCCGCCAGGATCACACCGATTCCCTGCGTGCCTCGGATCAGCTTCAGCACCACCGGAGGGCCGCCGACCGCTTCGAGGGCCGGGCCAATCTGGTGCGGCTCCCGGGCCATGACGGTCCGCGGGATGTTGATGTTCTTCCGCGTGAGGAGCTGAAAGCACCGCAGCTTGTCGCGCGATCGCGCAATCGGCTGGGAGTTGTTCACGATGGGGACCCCCATCATGTCGAACTGGTTCACGACGGCCAGTCCGTGCTCCGTCACCGAGGCGCCGATGCGCGGGATGACCAGGTCCATGGGAGGGAGCGGGCGATCGGCCGCGCCGTAGTAGATTCGGGGAGATCGCCGGGCCAGCACCAGGAAGCACTTCACCGGATCGAGCACGACGGGCTCGTGGCCCATGCTCCGGGCGGTCTCGATGAACCGTCCGGTGGTGTACAGCGTGCGCTTGCGGGACAGAATGGCGATTTTCAAGCCGCCGCACCGTCTCCTTTCGCCTTCAGCGCGGACGGGCCAGGGCCGCACGGGCGGCCGCCAAACGAGCCACGGGGACGCGATAAGGTGAGCAGCTGACGTAATCCAAGCCGGCGTCGTGAAAAAACTCGACGGAGGCGGGGTCGCCTCCATGCTCGCCGCAGATGCCCACTTTAAGGCTCGGATTTCCCTTTCGTCCTTCCTCCACCGCGATTCGCATCAGCCTGCCGATCCCCTCCGTGTCCAGGCTCTGGAAAGGATCGTGGGAGAGGATCCCCAGGTCCACGTACAGGGGAAGGTAGACGCCCGCGTCGTCGCGGGAGAATCCGAATCCGAGCTGGGTCAGATCGTTGGTCCCGAACGAGAAGAACTCGGCGACTGCGCCGATCTCCTGCGCCAGCAGGCAGGCCCGGGGAATCTCGATCATGGTGCCGATCTTGGCCTCGACGCGGCAATCCGTCTCCGCCATCACCTCGTCGCCGACCCTGGTCACCATGGCGGCGAGCCGGCGGTATTCCTCCAGGATCCCCACCAGCGGGATCATCACCTCCGGAAGCACCGGCCGTCCCTCACGCACCAACCCCGCCGCCGCTTCGAAGATCGCCCGGGCCTGGGTCTCGTAAATCTCGGGATAAGTGATGCCCAGGCGGCAGCCTCGGTGTCCCAGCATCGGATTGAATTCGTGCAGGCTCTCCAGCTTGTTCCAGAGTCTGTCGACGCTCACGCCCATCTCCGCACCGATGGCCTCCAGCGTCGCTCGGTCCTTCGGCAGGAACTCGTGCAGCGGAGGATCCAGCAGGCGGATGGTCACGGGCAGGCCCTCCATCTCCCGAAAGATCGCTGTGAAGTCCTGGCGCTGCATCGGCAGGAGCTTGGCCAGCGCGCGCCGCCGCTCGGTTTCGGTCTCCGACAGAATCATCTCCCGCACCGCCGAGATCCGATCCGCTCCGAAGAACATGTGCTCGGTGCGGCACAGCCCGATGCCCGCGGCCCCGAATGCCCTCGCCACGCGTGCGTCGGTGGGCGTGTCCGCGTTGGTTCGGACGCCCATCTGGGCGGCCTGATCGGCCCATTCCAGGAGCGTCGCGAAATCCTGGTAGACGCGGGACCGCTCGCGCGTCAGCGTGCGGGCCACCAGCACCTGAATGATCTCCGAAGGTATCGTGGGGAGGGGCCCCTTCAAGACCTCTCCCATCGTACCGTCGATGGAAAGAGGCTGCCCTTCTCGCAGCTCCTGGTCTTTGAATCGAAGCACGCGCTGCTCCTGATCCACGACCAGATCCGAGCATCCCACGACGCAGATCTTCCCCATCCCCCGCGCCACCACCGCAGCATGGGAGGTCATGCCGCCCCGCGCGGTCAGGATCCCTTCGGCGGCCGCCATCCCGGCGATGTCCTCGGGGGAAGTCTCGAGACGGACTAGAATCACCTTCTCTCCGCGCCGCGCCATCTCCACGACACGATCCGCCGAGAGGACCGCCCTTCCGGAAGCGGCGCCCGGTCCTGCGTTGAGTCCTCGGGCCAGGAGTCTTCCTTCGGCCAGGGCGGCCTCCTTGGCCGCCGGCTCGAAGATCGGGGCCAGGAGCTGGATGAGCTGCTCCGGCTCCACGCGCTGCACGGCTTCGGAGGGCTCGATCAACTTTTCGGACACCATCTCGACCGCGCAGCGCACCGACGCGAATCCCGTGCGCTTTCCCCGTCGGCATTGCAAGATATAGAGCCTTCCCTCCTCCACCGTGAACTCGATGTCCAGCAGGTCCTTGTAATGCGACTCCAGCTTCGCGAACACCTCGAGAAGCTGACGGTAGGCATCCGGCATCGCCTCTTCGAGCGAGGCGGACGCCGGGAAGGCGTCGCTCCGGTTGAGACGAAGGGGTGTGCGGATTCCGGCGACCACGTCTTCCCCCTGAGCGTTCGGAAGGTATTCGCCGTAAGGTTTCTTCTCTCCCGTCGAGGGATCCCGTGTGAAGGCCACGCCGGTCGCCGAGAAGTCGCCTCGGTTTCCGAAGACCATGGCCTGAACCGTGACGGCCGTCCCCCACTCTCCGGGAATGCGGTTCAACTTCCGATAGGTGACCGCCCGCTCGTTGTTCCAGGAGCGGAACACCGCTCCCACGGCCCCCGCAAGCTGGTCCTCGGGTTGAAGAGGAAAATCCACGCCGCCCACGCCCTGAACGATGGCCAGGAACCGGCGCGAGAGCTCCTCGAGATCCGCCGCCTTGAGCTGGGAGTCCTCGCTCACCCCGCGACGAGTGCGCGTCTCCACCAGCGCCTTTTCGAACAGCGTGGGGTCGACGCCCAAGACCACGTTGGCGTACATCTGGACGAGTCGCCTGAAGCAATCCCAGGCGAAGCGTGCATTCCCCGTGAGCTGTCCCAACCCCTTCGTAGTCTCCAAGGAGAGTCCCAGGTTCAAGATGGTGTCCATCATCCCGGGCATCGAGGTCCTCGCGCCGGAGCGCACCGAGACGAGCAGCGGATTTCCCGGATCCCCGAATCGCTTCCCGAGAACACGCTGGAGGCGCGACAGGGCCTCATGGATTTCTTCCAGCAAGCTCGCGGGAAGGCGGTTCCCTTCCTCGAAGTAACGGCGGCACGCCTGGGTCGTGATCGTGAAGCCCGCAGGGACCGGGACCCCCAGGCGGCTCATTTCGGCCAGGTCCGCTCCTTTTCCTCCGAGGAGATCGCGAAGTCCCGCGTGCCCATCCGCCGTT
>DASYRY010000335.1:0-4035 GCA_036004025.1 Candidatus Polarisedimenticolia bacterium
CCGGTCGATCATCGAGTCCGTGACCACGAGGTCGGGCTTCCCGTCTCCGTTAAAATCCGCGGCAGCGATTGAGGAAAGCTCGCCTACAAACGGGTGCCTGTGCTCCGGCTCGAACTCGCGATTCCCTCGTGCCAGAAGGATTGAGATGTATTTGAGCCCGGAATGGGCGATTGCCAGATCCAGGGCCTGGTCACCATTGAAATCAGCGATCGCCACGGAATCCAATGAGCCAACTGTCGTGTAGGTGGAATACGGGTATGTGGAATACAGAGGATCCGGAAAGAGAGGCGCGGCGCCGATTTCAGCGCCCGTCACCGGAATCAATCCGAGGAACAGCAGGCATCGAAGGGAGAATGAGACCGACCGGACGCACGGGCGATGATGCATGGCAAGTTCCTTCGTGAGTTCGATACTGGCGGTCTGATCTGTCAGCAATATACGCCATGTCGGGCGAAACTCAAGGGCGTTTTCACCCTGTGCGGTGATCCAGCAGCAGTGAACACCCTTCACATCAACGGCTCCGCGCGCACCTGCGGAACGGGATTCCAGCCGAAGAAAGGGACTTCAGCGGGACGGGGCGGACGGAATCGGTGGCGGGATGCCGGTGGTGACGAACATCAGCTTCCCGACGGCGTCCTCCAAGTGGCGAGTGATCTCGGCGGGGTCGGCGTCGGGCTCGAAATGGATGGGCGCTCCCAGAACCAGCTTCGCCTTGCCGAAGCGCGGCCAGTAGGTCCCGTCCGGCAGCACGTCGCCGCTTCCCTCGATGTAGACCGGAACCACCGGCATGCGCAGATCCCGGGCGAAGATGCCGATCCCGGCTCGGAAGCGCTCCAGCTCCCCCTCCGGAACGTGCCGCCCTTCCGGAAAGATGAGCAGCGAGCACCCCTCATCCGCCAGCTCCCCGGCGTAGGAGAGGCTTTTCCGGAAGCCGGCTGTCTCGGGAAGCGGCCAGGCGTTGAAGAAGAACTCCACGAGGCGGACCTGGAGCCGCTCCTTCCAGTATCGCAGGGCGCCCCCTGGGACCTCGCCGAAGTAGACGCGGTGATAGCGCGTCGTCATGGCGGGAGCGAGCCCGGCGCGGATCGACCAGGGGAGGACGGTCTTGAGAAGCCCGGTGTCGAAGTAGCTGTGGTGGTTCGCCACGAAGAGGAACGGAGCGCGCGCCGCGCGCAGGTGCTTGCGGCCCACGATGGCCGGGCGAGCGTAGAGAAAGACGAAGGGGCGCAGCAGAAGCTCTTGGATGAGGCGCCTGAGCAGGCGGACGGGGAGGAGCCTCGTCCATCGCGGCATCCGCAAGGAACCTCGGGCTCCGGGTGCGGCAGCGGCGGGTCGCGGTTCATCCCCCTTTTCCGCCCGTGGCTCTCCATGCGCCGCCGTTCCCGGCCAGGGAGAGGTGGTGCATCCTCCCTCCACGATGGGAGTCGCCGGAGCCGCTCGAGTCGGAGCCGCCGCACCGGGCGCGGTTCCGCTCGCCGGTCGCCCGCCGCGTGTGACCTCCACGACCGCCCGCTCGAGATCCCCCACGGTGGCCTCGTTCAGCCGCTCTTCCGGAAGCGAGACGCCGAATTCCTCCTCGAAGGCCACGGCCAGTTCCACCAGATCGAGACTCGCGAAGCCGAGTCCCTCGACGAGCCTCGTCTCCGGGGTGATCCGCGAGGCATCCACTCGCGCGACGCGGGCGACGACCCGGCGCACGCCCTCGAAAGCCGTCGAGGGCTCGCCTGCGACGGCGGCCTCCTGCGTCCGCGAAGCGAGAATCCGCTCCCGGAGGAGTCCCTTGCGGATTTTCCCGGTGGCGGTGCGCGGGAAATCTCCCTCCGTCCAGACCATGTAGTCCTTGATACGCTGCTTGGGCTGCAAGGCGGCGTTGGCCGACTCCACGCAGGCGGCAGCGTCCGCACCTTCCTCTAGAATGAGCGCCGCATGGACCTTCTCGCCGCCGGGTCCGGGGATTCCCAGGACGCACGCCTCTCGCACTCCCTTCGCCTTCGCCAGGGCCGCTTCCACGTCGCCCGGATAGACGTTTTCTCCCTCCGCGGTCACGATGACGTCCTTGACGCGGCCGCGAATCCTCAGGCGTCCCTTCTCGTCCAGCTCGCCGATGTCGCCCGTGTGGAACCAACCCTCGTCTCCGGCGCCCCCGCCGGCGCCCAGATAGCCGCGCGTGACGTTCGGACCGCGCACCAGGACTTCGCTGTCCGGACCCAGCTTCACCTCCTGGATGCCCAGCGGCTTGCCGACGCTCCCCGCGCGCCTTTCGAAAGGATTGGAGATGGAGACGATCGGAGCGGTCTCGGTGAGACCGTACCCCTGGACGACCAGGTACCCTGACTCCTGCCAAAAGCGCTGCACCTCCTCCGGAAGCGCCGCGCCTCCCACCACGAAGAGCCGGAAGCGCCATCCGAGCAGCCGCTGGAGCCTGAGAAAGAAGAGCGGCTGGAGGTAGAAAGGCCAGCTCGCGAACCGGCTCCGTCTCGCCTCGAACGATTCGAGCTTCCCCTCCTCCCGAAGGATACGCCGCACCTCGGCGCCGAGGAGGTCCATCAGCCTCGGAACGGTGAACAGTCCCCAGGCCCCCATCCGTCGCGCCGCCTCCAGGACTTCATGGGGTCGCGCCGGGACGAAGATCACGGTCAGTCCCATGAACAACGGGAGGAAGACGTTCAGCGCCTGGCCGAACATGTGGGAGAGGGGAAGAGCCGAGAGCATTCGCAGCTCGCCAAAGGGTCGCACGAAGGACTCGCGCTTGAGGAAGCCGCGCTCGATCGGGTGGAAATCGGAGGCGAGGTTGCCGTGCGTGAGGACGACTCCCTTCGGCTCTCCCGTCGTCCCGGAGGTGAAGACCAGCTCGGCAATCGCTTCGGGATTCCACTCGCCAGTGGAGACGGAGGCAGACCCGGGAGGAAGGACCGACCAATCGCCCATCACGACGTGGGAGCAGCCTTCCGGGTTCGGAATCCCGCGGGGCGCCACGAGCAGCTTGGCGGAGGCGCGGCGGGCCACCTCCGCCCTGAAGCTCTCCGGGGTGGCTTCGTCGAGGGGAACAGCGATTCCTCCGAGGAGAAGCGCGCCGAACAGCGCCTCCACCCAATCGGGCCCGGGAGGCCCTTGGATGAGGATCGGGGTGCCGGGGCCCGCTCCCGCTTTTCCAAGCCGGGCCGCGCAGGCGTGCGCGCGGGCGTGAAGCTCGGAGTAGCTACGGCCCCTCCACCGGACCCCTTCGCGCCAGAAGTAGGCGGTGCGCCGATCGAACGAGCGCAGGCGCTCGACCCGCTCGGAGATCGAAGTACCGCGGGCCTGTGGGGCGGATTCGTGTCTCAAGATCAAAAGTGCTCGCCGATGAGGAAGTAGAGGAGACGCTCCCCTCCGTCGGCGAAGCCGAGCCCGAGATAGGCGGGCCCGACAATGGTCTGGGCTCCCAGGAAGAGGCTGCCCGAGTGCCGGAGCGATCCCGAGGTGACCGGGTCGAGGGGGCCGTAGACGTTTCCGGTCTCGATCGAGGCGCCCGCGTAGGCCCGATTGCTCAGCGCGCCGAGATCCAAGCGCGTCAGCTCGCGGTAATAGAGAAGCCTCGCGAGTCCGTATTGCTCTCCCAGCAGCTCGTCATGATGCAGCCCCGACAACCTGCCGATCCCGCCGAGCCTGTAGGCCGAGCCCGGCGTGACCGTGCCCTCGGAAGTCCATCCCACCTCCACCGCGGGGGAGAGGGTGTTGCGCTCGAAGCTGAGGGCCGTCCTGCCGACGATGAGGCTTTGGCGCCGGTCGACGTCCGATCCGAGAGAAGTCCGCGCATCGGTGAAGCGCGTGAGGAGGTCCCAGCCCTGGCGGGGAAAGGCCGGGCTGTCCAGCGTGTCGATGCGGAAGGAGAGGAGGATCCCGTCGGAGTGTTCCACGTAATCGGGCGTCGCGGACGTGCCGACGCGCGTGGTGCCGTCTTCCGCCTGGGTGAAAGCCCCCGCACGGAGCTCTCCCCAGTCGCGCAGGGTGCGGCCGAACTCCAGCGTCGCGCGTTTCGTGTCGGTGCGAAACTCC
>DASYRY010000336.1:0-2096 GCA_036004025.1 Candidatus Polarisedimenticolia bacterium
TGGAGAAGGAGTTTCTCGCGACGGTCAGGGCGCATCGTCTTGGAACTCCGATCCTGGAGCCTCAGCGGCTCGGCACCCCGCGGCGGCTCGCGCTGAGGGCTCTTGACCTGCTCGAGCGGCAAGAGGATCGCGAGGTGGAAGTCCCGGGACCCAGGGTGGAAGCGGCCTACGACGCCCAAGGCCGTCCCACCAAGGCCCTGGAAGGCTTCGCTCGATCCCAGGGAGTGGGAGTGGAGGCTCTGATCCGCGTCACGACCCCTCGTGGAGAGTGCCTGGGGGCGCGCCGCAAGGAAAAAGGACTCGGCGCCGTGGAAGTTCTCTCCAAGGAGATTCCCCGGCTCATCGCCTCCATCCCCTTCGGAAAGACGATGCGCTGGGGATCCGGGACGTTCCGGTTCGCCCGTCCCATCCAATGGCTGGTCTGCCTGCTCGGAAGCGAGCGCATCCCCTTCGAAGTGGCCGGAGTGGCCTCCGGGACCGAGAGTCGCGGGCCGAGGTTCGCCGGATCCCCGAAGATCCCGATGCGGGACGCCGGGGACTACGTGTCGGTCCTCGAGACGAACGGAGTGGTGTGCGACCCGAAGGAGAGACGGCGGAGGATCGAGGAGGGGATTCGCCGCGAATGCGATCGCCTCGGCGCGGGGCATTGCATCGATCCGTGCGCCCGGTTGCTGGACACGCTGACGGGCATGGTCGAGCATCCCGTGGTCGCCGCGGGGAGCTTCGACGAGTCCTTTCTGAGCCTTCCCGGCCCCGTGCTCGCGACCGCCATGATTCACCACCAGAGATTCCTTCCCGTGCTTTCCGCCCGGGGCGCCCTCGTGCCCTATTTTCTCGCCGTCCTGAATTGTGACGGGAAGTCCTCCACCGTGGGGCGCATCCGGCGCGGAAACGAATGGGTGCTGCGGGCGCGCCTGAGGGACGCCGATTTCTTCTGGAAGGAAGATACCAAGCGCACGCTTGTCGAGAGGGTTTCCGATCTGCAGAGCGTCCTGTTCGAGGCGAGCCTGGGAAGCTACCGCAGGAAAGTCGAGCGTGTGACGAGGCTTTCAGAGTCTCTCGGCGAGGACCTGGCGGCACGAGGGCTTGCGGTGCAGCGCGGAGCCTTGATCGAGGCGGCGAGAATCTGCAAATCGGATCTGACGACGCTGATGGTCAAGGAATTCCCTGAGCTGCAAGGGATCATGGGGGGACTCTATGCGCGCCATGAAGGAAGGCCCGAGCCGGTGTGCCGCGCCCTCGAGCAGCAGTACCTGGGCGCCGGAGAGGCGGAAGGCAGAGATCCGTTCGCCACGCTCGAAGGCGCGGCGCTGGCCGCAGCGGATCGGATGGACACGCTGGCGGGATTTTTCCTGCTCGGGCGAGTTCCCACCGGCTCGCGAGATCCCGTGGGATTGCGCCGCGCCGCGCTGGGGCTCGTCCACGGTGCGCTCGACCTCAAGCTGCGCTTCTCCATTTCGCGCTTGAGGGACCGGGCCGTGTCGCTCTACCAGGAGCAAGGAATCGAAGCCGGGGATGGCGAAGGGATCCGTAAGCTGGGTCCTTTCATCGAAGAGAGATTGCGTCATGTGTGCCAGGAAGTCCTGGGACTTCGCTATGACGCCGTCAACGCGGCGCTGGCGGTGGGCTCCGACGATCTCTTCGATGCCGTCCTGCGTGCCCGGGCTCTCGACGGCATCCGGGGCGAGGACGATCTGGAAGCGCTGAGTCTGTCGTACCGCCGCGTGCGCAACATCCTCTCCGAGCAGGAAGTCGAGCCCCTCGGAGCCTGCACGCTTCCCCAGGAGGAGGAGCGCGCCCTCCTGACGGCGCTCGAATCCGCGGAGAGGCTGGCGAGGCCGCTTCTGGAAGGGGGGGAGTACACCCAGGCCCTGAGCGTCCTGGCGGGACTCCGCTCCCCGCTGGATCGATTCTTCGAGAAGGTCCTCGTCATGGATGAGGACGCCGGGAACCGCAGGAACCGTCTTGGGCTCCTGAAGCGGATCTCGAACCTTCTGCTGCAAGTGGGGGATTTCGCCGATATGGTGCTGGAGGGGGAGAGCGCGCCGGTGCCGGCCGCGGGAGGGAAGCGTGGGTGAGAACAAGGCCGCCGAGAA
>DASYRY010000337.1:0-2496 GCA_036004025.1 Candidatus Polarisedimenticolia bacterium
ACTGGACGGGCATCTCCCAGCCGGCGAAGTCCACCAGCCTGGCGCCGGCCTTCCGGAAGGTCTCGTTCAGAGGAGTCTTGCGCAGGCCGGCGGCCTCTGGCTGCAACGTGCACCTCCAGGGGATTGGCGGTAGGAGCGCGCATGGTATCGCAGCCCTCGGAGGGTGTCAATGCTTTGAGACGGCGCAGGATCGGCGCGCTTCGGCAATCCATTCCGGCAGAGATCTCGTCACGCAAACGCCACAGCTCCGTCACCCGCGCGCGATGCCCTGCGGGAAGACTGGCGCAAGCGGGGTGCCCTATAATCGGGACGAACGGGGCTTCCGCCGGCGGGAGACAGGTTTCTCATGCCTCAGACGATTCTGGTGGTGGACGACGAACGGGACATTCTGGAGCTCGTTCGCTTCAGTCTGGCGCAGGCGGGATTTCGCGTGCAGACGGCCACCGACGGCCGCCAGGCCTTGGATGCGGCGCGGCGCAACCCGCCCGATCTCATCATCCTCGATCTGATGCTCCCCTTGATGGCCGGGACCGAGGTCGCCCGGGAGCTCAGGCAGGGGGAGAAGACGCGAGCCATTCCCATCCTGATGCTGACCGCGCGCGGAGAAGAGGTGGACCGTGTCGTGGGCTTCGAGCTCGGGGCCGACGATTACGTCGTGAAGCCCTTTTCTCCCCGGGAGCTGATTCTGAGGGTTCAGGCCATTCTTCGCCGGGAAGCGACTTCGGAGGAGGAGCGCCCGCTCGTCTTCCCGCCGCTGACGATCGATTTCGGGGCGCACTCGGTGAAACTCTCGGGCCGCGAGCTGAACCTGACCAGCACCGAGTTCAAGCTCCTGCATCGCCTCGCCCGACGCCCCGGCAGAGCCTTCAGCCGCGATCAGCTGCTGAGCGACGTGTGGGGCTACACCGAGGACGTGGAAAGCCGCACGGTGGACACCCACGTGAAGCGGCTCCGGGCCAAGCTGGGTAAGATCGGGGAATGGATACAAACGGTCCGAGGGCGGGGATACCGATTCCGTCCGGACGGAATCGCGGGCGAGGACTGAGGCTGGGGCCTTCCTGAGAATCCAATATCGACTGACGCTCTCCTTCCTCTTCGTGGCGGGCCTTTCCAGTCTCGTCGCGGCGGTGTTCTTTCATCGTGCGATAGGACGCCATGTGGCGGGACAGATCTCCGATCAACTGGCGCGGGACACCCGCCTCGCCGCGGATCTGTTTCCGGCGGACTCTCCGTCCGAGGATCAGGTGGATCGTCTCGCCGACCGCCTGGCGCGCGACCTGGCGGTAAGGGTGACGTTCGTGGATCCGCAAGGACGGGTTCTGGGAGATTCGGAGGTGAGTACCGAGGAGCTGGCGCGGATGGAGAATCACGCGGACCGGCCCGAGATCCGCCGGGCTCTGAAAGAGGGGCACGGGAAGGCGGTGCGTTACAGCACCACGATGGGAGCGTCGCTGCTCTACGTCGCGCGCAGGCTGGATCTCGACGGGCGCGTCCTGGGAGTGGTCCGTGTGGCGGTCCCGCTGACGGCGGTGCAGCGCGCCCAGCAGGAAGTCCGCCTCTCGCTTCTCGCGGCGAGCTTGCTCACCATGGTCGTCGCCATGATTCTCGGATGGCTGGCCGCGCGGGGCCCCGCGCGCCGGCTCGAGGCGCTGTCGCGCACTGCCTCGGAGATCGCCGCCGGGGATGCCGCTGCCAGAGTTGCTCCTGCCGGGACGGACGAAATCGCCCGCGTCGGGCGCTCGCTCAACCGCATGGCGGACCAGCTCGAGGAGAGGCTTTCGCTCTTGAGCCGGGACCGCAACCAGATCCTGGGCCTGCTGGACGCGATGACCGAGGGGGTGCTCCTCACCGACGGAACCGGGCGGATCCAGCTGGCCAACCGGGCGTTCGAGAGAATCTTCGGGGTGACGCCTCCCCTGCAAGGGCGCCGGCCTCTGGAAGCGGCCCGGATTCCCGCCCTGCAAGAGGCCGTGGAGGCGGCGCTGGGTGGAGACGACGCTACGACGCGCGAGATCGTCCTCCCCGGCGCCGAAGAAAAAGTACTGAGGGCGAGTCTCGCCCCCATTCGGGTCGGGTCGCAAGTCTCGGGGGCGGTTCTCGTGTTCCACGACGTGACCGAGCTCAAGAACCTGGAAAAGGTGCGCCGGGAATTCGTGGCCAACGTGTCGCACGAGCTGCGCACCCCCCTCACCGCCATCCGCGGGTACGCCGAGACCCTGCGCGACGGAGCCCTGGCGGAGCCCGCGCGTGTCGCGGAGTTTGCGGAGGTGATCCATCGCCACGCCAGGCGTCTTCAGGCTCTCATCGAGGACCTGCTGGACCTCTCCTCCGTGGAGCAGGGAAAGGCGCGCATGGAGATCGGCCGGGTAGCGCTCGGCCAGGCGGTGGAGCAGGTCGTCGCCGTGGTCGGACCCGCCGCCGCGAGGAAGCGGCATGCGTTCTCCGTCTCGATTCCCGCTTCTCTGCCCAGCGTCCTCGCGGACAAAGACCGCCTGG
>DASYRY010000338.1:0-2714 GCA_036004025.1 Candidatus Polarisedimenticolia bacterium
CTCTTTCGGGGGCCCCGTCGTCACGGCATCTTCGTCGTCCGAGCACTGGTGCTGCCAGTATCCCAGCCCGCGCGGGTCGGGAGAACAGGGAGGGATATAGTCGACCGCCAGCAGAGGCCGGGCCGATTCGTCGAGGCTTTCTCTCGAATCGAACCGCTTCACGGTCGTGGGACGGGTCTCGTCGCCGAGGAGGATCCATCCATGGTTGCCGGCGGGGTCGTCGAGCCAGGACTGAACGTCGGCCACCATTTCCGGGGTCGAGCTCCAGAGATAGGGGCCGATCTGATCGACCGTCGAGACGCCGTGGGGAGTGAAATCGAAGTCGCCGCCCGGGGAAGCCCAGAACTCGGAGTCATAGAATCGGTGCACCCAGGTGGCATCTCCTGTCTCGGAAGCGGCACCGCCTCCACCGGATGAGGAGGATGCTCCCTCCCCCCACTCCGCGTCGACCCGGTGAAGGCTGACCTCCACCGGTCCGGCGTTGGTGCCGGACATGTAGAGAATCAGAGTTGCCGAAGCGATCGTCGATCCCGCGGGGATGGAGCCCGCGATGTCGAAAGCCAGGAGCGCCCGCCGCCGTGGATCGGTCAAGGAACTGACCCGGCCCGCAAAAATTGCGGGGCCGGAGCCATTGGCGAAAGATCCGGCGAAGTTTTCGATCAGCGTGCCGTCCTTCTGCGGCGTGATATACGCGAACTCGGCACGAACGTCGGCGCTCCCGATCGCCAGGGTGAAGACGCAGGCGAAGACGCTTCGAATGCTTCGGATCCTGCTGCCCTTTAGCGACTTCGCTTCCATGACTCCCTCCTGAGGCCTTCTCGGATTTCGACTGATTTCTTGCGCTTGAATCAAGAATCTCGCCACTTGGGCTCCTGCGAATCCCAGGCCAACCGCCTGAAGCCGGCGACCGACAAGGCGTCAACAAAGCGGCATTCATCTTGCTGTCTCGCATTCCCGAAGTCCGTCGACCTTTCAACATGACGGAGCTCGGGTAGGCGGCCCGTTCCGCTCCGGGAGGGGATCATGAGCATCGGAAGCAAGGCGTTCAGAATCGGGTTGATGATCGGGATGGTCATGCTGGCGTCAGGTCCTGTCCAGGGCACCCAGGTGACGCTGCAACCGAGCAAAGACAACACTCTTTACGAGCCCATCGCCCAGGACAGCTTCGCCGATAAAAGCGACGGAGCCGGCATGACCATGTTCGCGGGGAGGGTGAAAGACGCCGACGCCGATCCCGGACCGGGAACGCGCCCGGCGTTGAGGCGGGCCGTGCTGGCCTTCGACATCGCCGGCAGCATCCCCTCGGGCGCAACCATCAACAGCGTCCAGCTCATCCTCTATGTCGACAAGGTTGGAGTGACCACCGCCTACAACGTGACCCTGAGCCGGCTTCTGGCCGCCTGGGGGGAAGGAACCGCGAACACCGGGAATTCCCAACAGGGACGGGGCGAACCGCCCAGCGGAAACGACGCGACCTGGCACCACACTTTCTATGCCACCCAGTTCTGGTCCCTGCCGGGCGGAGACTACTCGCTGACCGCCAGTGCGGCCGCAAACGTGGGCAACGTCGGGTTCTACACCTGGGGCTCGACGTCCGGAATGGTCTCCGACGTCCAGGCCTGGCTGAACAATCCTTCCCAGAACTTCGGTTGGATCGTCCGGAGCGTCGAGACCACGACGCCTTCGATCGTCACCCAGACGACCAAGCGCTTCGCGACACGAGAGAACACCGGATCCACCGGTGGCCAGACCTGGAAGCCTCGGCTGGTCGTCGATTACACGACTCTGGTCATCAGCGGCGGCTGCTGCTTGGGCTCCACCTGCAGCGTGCAGACTCCGGTTAATTGCGCCTCTCTCGGAGGAGCCTATCAGGGAGACGGGACGGGTTGTTCCCCCAACCCTTGCATCGTGGTCAGCGGCGCCTGCTGTGCGAGCAATGGGACGTGCAGCTCGCTCACCCAAAGCGCCTGCATCAGCGCGGGAGGCGTCTTCCAGGGAGATGGAACCGCCTGCGCCACGGTCGACTGCCCGATTCAGCTCACTCCTTATCTGGACGCGCTGCCGATCCCACCGGTCGCCACGCCGATCTCGGGAACCCCGGGTGGGGCCGCGACCTACAACATCACCATGCGGGAGTTCGAGCAGCAGCTTCACAGTCAGCTTCCGCCGACGCGGGTGTGGGGCTACCACGACGGAGTCTCCGCGCTCGGCACACCGGGTCCGATCATCGTGGCGCGCACCGGGATGCCGGTGACCGTGAACTGGATCAACGACATTCGCGATTTCGTCACCAACGCTCCCCGGACCAACAATCACTATCTGGCCGTGGACACGATGATGGACGGAGGAGGAAACGTCTGTATCCACGGCGCCGAGAACAAGGCCAAGACGGTGGTGCACCTCCACGGCGGGCATGTGCCGGCGGCGTTCGACGGTTATCCCGAATCAACCTTCCTGCCGGGAGATCCGCCGGTTGCCTATACCTATCCCAACGACCAGCAGGCCGGGTACATCTGGTTCCACGACCATGCGATGGGCATCACCCGTTTGAACGTTTACATGGGGCTGGCAGGAGCCTATCTGATCCGGGACTCGGTGGAAGACGCGATCAACCTGCCGTCCGGCGAGTACGAGGTCCCGCTGGTCATTCAGGACAAGAAGCTCAATCCGGATGGAAGCTTGAAGTATCCAGCCATGTGGATGGATCACTGGTT
>DASYRY010000339.1:0-2573 GCA_036004025.1 Candidatus Polarisedimenticolia bacterium
TGGAGGGAGAGACGCTGTTCGACCGGCTGGCAAGAGGGCCCCTGCCGGTGGAGCAGACGCTGCGCTGCGGCATCGAGATCGCGGACGCGCTGGACCGCGCGCACCGGCAGGGGATCGTGCATCGGGACTTGAAGCCCGGCAATGTGATGCTGACGAAGTCGGGGGTGAAGTTGCTCGACTTCGGTCTCGCCAAAGCGATCGCGCCGGCGTCGGGTCTGCCGCTGACGTCATTGCCGACGGAAGCATCTCCTGTTACACAGGCGGGAACGATCTTGGGAACCTTCCAGTACATGGCCCCCGAGCAGCTCGAGGGGAAGGAGGCCGACGCTCGGACGGACATCTTCGCCTTCGGAGCGACGCTCTACGAGATGGCGACGGGGAAGAAGGCGTTCTCGGGAGCCACGCAGGCCTCGCTGATCTCGGCGATCCTGCGCGATGACCCCCAGCCGATCTCACGGATCCACACCATGTCGCCGCCGGCGCTGGATCGTGTGGTCAAAACGTGCCTTGCGAAAGATCCGGAGGACCGCTGGCAGAGCGCGGCCGACATCAAACGGGAGCTCGGCTGGGTCGCCGAAGGATCCGAGGCGGGCACTCCCGCCGCCGCCCCGGCGGCCCGAAGAGATCGTGAGCGAGTCGCCTGGGCGGTCTCCGTGATTCTCCTCCTCGCCCTGCTAGGCAGCCTCGCGGCGCTCTTGCGGATCGGGCGCCCGGAACCCGCGGCGGCCCCCGTGACCCGCTTCTCCATCCTGCCGCCGGGAAAGTCCACCTTCACGGCGCCGGGCGAGTCGGCTTCCTCTCAGCCCGCCCTTTCCCCGGACGGGCGCTCGCTCGCCTTCGTGGCCTATGCGGGGGGTGGCCGGCATCTCGTCTGGGTTCGCCCGCTCGACAGCCTTGCCGCGCAAGCGCTGGACGGCACCGAGGACGGCTCCTATCCCTTCTGGTCTCCCGACGGAAGGTTCCTGGGCTTTTTCTCTCACGGGAAGTTGAAAAGGATCGCCCTCTCCGGAGGTCCTCCGCAAACCCTCTGCGACGCCTCGGCGGGCCGTGGCGCCGCCTGGAGCCGGGACGGAGTGATCATCTTCACGCCGACGCAGGCTGAAGCCCTCTATCGGATCCCCGCGGGCGGCGGCGCAGTGACGCCGGCGACGACTCTGGACTCCTCGCGACAGGAAAGCTCCCATCGCTGGCCGAGCTTCCTGCCCGATGGACGCCGGTTCCTCTACTGGACGCGCAGCCGGAAGGCGCCGAACATCGGAATCCGCGTGGGCTCGCTCGACTCGAAAGAGGTGACGAGTCTGCTCGCGGCCGACGGCATGGCGGCCTATGCGCGGCCGGGACACCTCCTCTTCGTCCGGCAAGGAGCCCTCCTGGCCCAGTCGTTCGATCACCGCAGCTTGAAGCTCGAGGGGGAACCACTTCGAGTCGCCGAACCGTTGGGCTACGGCAACCCTCCGGGCTACGCAACATTCTCCGTGGCGGATAGCGGCGTGCTGGCCTACGTGCCTGGCGTGAGTCCGAACAGGGAGCTGATTTGGTTCGACCGAGGCGGCAAGATGCTCGGTTCCGTCGGCGAGCCAGGGATCTATGTCTCCCCCGCGCTTTCTCCAGACGAGAGGCGCATCGCGGTGGGAGTTCGCGACCTCCGGGCTGCGTCCGCCGACATCTGGTTATTCGACCTTGCTCGCGGTATCCGTTCCCGATTCACGTTCGATCCCGCCAACGAGACGATCGCCCGCTGGTCGCCGGATGGAAGCCGCATCGTGTTCACCTCGAACCGGGAGGGATTTGCAGACTTCTATGAGAAGTCTTCGACGGGAGCGGGGGAGGAGAAGCCGGTCTTCCGATCGGACCAGGACAAGTTCCTTACGGACTGGTCGCAGGATGGTCGGTTTCTTGCGTACCACACTCCGGGACCGAAGACGGGGTGGGATGTCTGGGTGCTGCCCCTCTCCGGAGATCGCAAGCCGATCCCGTTCGTGCAGACGGAGTTCACCGAAGCTCAGGGTCAGTTTTCGCCCGATGGGAAGTGGCTGGCTTACGCGTCGGACGAGTCCGGGATATTCGAGGTCTATGTCCGCTCTTTTCCGGCGCCGGGAGGCAAATGGCAAGTCTCGACCAGCGGGGGCACCCAGCCACAATGGCGGCGCGACGGAAGAGAGCTTTTCTATCTTTCCGAAGATGGAGGGCTCATGGCCGTCGAAGTCAAGGCCGACTCCACGTTCGAGGCGAGTGCTCCCAGGCCACTCTTCCATGCCCGGTTTCCCACCGCCGCAGCCCCGTTCGGAAGAACTTACAGCGTCAGGTCCGACGGTCAGCGCTTCCTCGTCACACGGCTCATGGAAGAAGATCGGGCGATCCCGATTACGGTCGTGCTGAACTGGACGAGTGAATTGAAGAAGTAGATGCGCGTCGCTCCAGGTACACACCTCGGACCCTACGAGATCCAGTCTCCTCTGGGAGCCGGCGGGATGGGGGAGGTGTACAAGGCGCGGGACACGCGGCTGGAGCGAACGGTGGCGGTGAAGGTGCTGCCGGAACGCCTGGCGGAGGATCCCGACGCGCTTTCGCGC
>DASYRY010000340.1:0-4244 GCA_036004025.1 Candidatus Polarisedimenticolia bacterium
ACTGGCGGAGGTTCCGGTAGTCCCCCGACAGCGGCACGTTGATGCTGAACCGCACGAGCCCCACCTTGTCCAGGTACTCCGGCTGGTAGGCGATCGTCTCCGGGTCCATTCCCAGGGAGGCGGCGATGGACCGCACCTCCCTCTGGATCCGGATCATGCGGCCGTCCTTGGTCCCCAGCACGTCGTCGTAGAAAGTCTTCACCTTCCCCTGCTCGCCTTCGAAGTGCTGGTCGAGCTCCTTCATGAGGGATACCCGGCGCGACACCTCCGAGAGGTTCTGGGTGAGAACCGTCACCCGACCTTCCTCCGCCGCTTCCCGATGCAGCCTGGGAAGATTGAGGGCGGCATACAGGATCAGGTTCGCCGCCGCCACGACCCCCAGGGCAATCGCGACCTTGAGCCGCCCCTCGCGGATGTCGAAGCGATCGAGTCTCGAGCGCACCGGCTTCATCCGCCATCCTCCTTCGGGGGCTCCTCCGGGGGCTGATCGGGAACGGGCTCCTCTTCCACCGGAGGCTCCTCGAGAGTGTCCGGGGGCTTGACCGGCGTCAGGCGATACGTGTCGGGTCCTTCCATCCGAATCGTGGCCGTGAGCTTCTCCGCGAGCATGCGGATGATTTCGCTCTGCTGCTTGTCATAGACGTCGAGCGTGACCTTCTGGCGCAGATCGAAGCTCCCGTCGAAGATGAAGGTCATCGTTCGGACTTTGGTCAGGTAGGCGATCACGTCCTCCAGGGGACGATTCTCGAAGTGGCCGGCCGCCTTCGCCTCCGCTTCGGCGCGCGCGATCGCTCCGTCGGCAGGCAGCGAGTCGGGCCCTCCCCCTATCCGGACGGGGCTCATCACGCCGGAGCGCAGCATCGGCCGGCCCGGCCGGCTCACACGCCTCATTCCGGGCGGGTCCGCCTGTCTCGTGCCCGGCGCGGCGGACGGGCGAACCACGCGGGGCGCCGTGCTGGCGGCAGCGGTCGATCCCTTGGGGGCCGCGGGGGGAGGGGGCGATGGCGACTGCGACAGCGGACTCGTCGCGGCGACGATTCCGTCCGCCGGGCCCCGCGCCGGGGCAGGAGCCTCCACCTGCGTCGGAGCCGGCGGCTCCGGTTTCGGCTGCGGAGGCGCCGGGGGCGCCTGGGTCGGAGGAGTCTTGGCGACTTCCTGCGGCGGTTTCCAGGGTTTCATCTGGGGCGGTGCCGGCGTGGGAGCAGCCTCCGGCCGGCCCGCGGGAAGGTAATCGAACTTCAGCGAAAAATGAAGCTCGCCGCCGCGCTGCTCCCGCCTCTCGCTGCCCGGATAGATGCGGGCGAAGTGAGTGCTCCGGATCAGGTTCTCCTCGAGGACCAGAAGTGCTTCCTGGTCCTTGGCGATCCCCTCCGCGATGATGGAGATGCCCTCCGGCAGGATCTCGGGCCTCAGGGAGGTCATCATCACCGCAGGAGGCACGACTTCCTCGAGGCGGTTGAACAGCTCCGTCCAGGAGAAGATCCGCCGCCGGATGGCGTCGTTGGCGAATTCCGCTTGTTGCGCGAGCCCACGGAAGTCCAGCTTCGTGAGCTTGAGCCCCAGTCGCTGCTCGTCCTTCGAGAGCGAGCTCCGGCGCTGCTGCTTGACCAGACGCTCCTGCTCGTACTGCTGAACCGAGCTGCCGGATCGGAAGAAGAGCCATAGATTCACACCCGTGAGGACCGCGAGCAGGAGCGAGGCCGATCCGAAACCGGCCCAGTAGAGGGTGTTGTTGCGGAACGGACGGGTGGCGAGGTTGATCTCCAGGAGCCTCAAGGCCGCCTCCCCAGCGCCGCCCCCAGCGCGGGCGCGAGACCCTGCCACCTCGGCTCCGCGCCATCGGATCCCGCGGGGAGCGCCACCGCCAGGCCGGCATCCAGCGCCTGGACCGGGCAGCCCAGCTCCTCCTGGACGAGGCCCGGGAGCACCCGGCTCTCACCATTCGAGGCGCGCAGGACCGCGTGCGCCAGCATCGTCCCGGAAAGGTGCTCGCGATAGAAGGCCGCGCACGAGGCGAGCTCCCTGCGAAGGGCCGCGACCAGCCGATCGCCCGCGCTGCGCTCCTCATCGGCCACCGCCTTGGAGCGATAGAAGCAGAGAGAGCCCTGGCGGAAAAAGAGAACCGTAAGGTACCCCGAAGCGGCGTTCACGAGCGCCCAATCGGCGCTCTCGGGCTCGCCGCGATGGGCCCTTGCGAGCAGATTCACCAGGTTGAAGCTTTCCAGGTCCACCAGCCCCGGGAGCCGGCCCGTCCCGGTGAGGAGCCTCTCGTACTGGAACAGGACGGTGCGCTGCGCCAGCGTCACCAGGAACTCAGGCTCCAGAGTGTCGGGCTGGGAGAGCAGCTGGTAATCCAACGCCGCTTCCTCGACACGGAACGGAAGGACCTTCTGCATGCGGAAGCGAATCAGGTCCACGACCTCCCGGCGTGTCGCCGGCATCCGATTGAACCTGAGGATGGAGACGCGCGCGACGCTGTCGGGGAGCACGAGACAGACCCGGTCCTCGCGAGGAGCGACGCCATGCAGCACCGTGCGGATCGCCTCCTCGACCGGAGCCACTTCCGAGAAGTTGGCCCGGGTGAGCGAGGGAACCACCATGCCCGCGGGAAGGAGCGCCTCCTGGTAGGCCGTCACGACGGGCCTCCGATCCTTCCCCTTCCTACCCGCGAGAGGCGGCCCGAGCCGAACGGCCGCCACGCGCCCCGGAAGCACCGTCACGGCCACGGCCGGATGGCGCGGCTTCAGTCGCGCGGGTCCCACGCCCTGCACCAAGCCGATTTTCTGAAGGATCGTCTCGAACTGCCCGTTCATCACTTCCGCATCACTCCACGAACGTGACTTTGTTGATTTCCTTGAGGGTGGTCAGCCCCTCGAGAGCGCGAGCCACCGCCACGTCCCGCATGAAGACCATCCCTTCCTCCCGAGCCGCCTTCTTGATTTCGGCGGCCGAGCGGCGGTCGAGGATGAGCTGCCGGATCTTGTCCGACATGTCGAGGATCTCAGCGATGGCCATGCGGCCCTTGTACCCCGTGCCGTTGCAATCCAGGCATCCGCGCCCCTCCTGGAACACGTGCTCGGCGTAGCGGGCCGCATCCAGCCCGCTCTCTTCGATGACGGCTCGCGTGGCACGGACGGGATGCTTGCAGCGGGAGCAGATGAGGCGGACCAGGCGCTGGGCAACGATGCAGTTCAGCGCCGAGACGAAGTTGTACGGCTCCACCTTCATGTTGAGAAACCGTCCCAGCACGTCCACCACGTTGTTGGCGTGCACCGTGGTGAAGACCAGATGGCCGGTAAGCGCCGATTGGATGGCGATCTGGGCCGTCTCCTCGTCGCGGATCTCCCCGACCATGATCTTGTCGGGATCGTGCCGGAGGATCGAGCGGAGGCCCCTCGCGAAGGTCAACCCCTTCTTCTCGTTCACGGGAATCTGCGTGATTCCCTGGAGCTGGTATTCCACCGGGTCTTCGATGGTGATGATCTTGTCCTCCACGCTCTTGATCTCGGACAGCGCGGCGTACAAGGTGGTGGTCTTCCCGCTTCCCGTGGGTCCCGTGACCAGGATCATCCCGTACGGCTCCCGGATGAACTTGCGGAGCTTCCGCAGGTCCTCCGCCGTGAACCCCAGGACGTCCAGCCTCAATTCCGAGAACTCTTCGTTCACCGATTCTTTGTCGAGGATACGGATGACCGCGTCTTCGCCGTGCACGCTGGGCATGATGGAGACGCGGAAGTCGATCGCCCGCCCGCGAATCTTCAGCTTGAACCTTCCGTCCTGGGGGACGCGCTTTTCGGCGATGTCCAGCTCGGACATGACCTTGATGCGGGAGATGATCGTGGAATGAAATTTCTTGTCGATCGGCTCCATGGCGTTCATCAGCACGCCGTCGATGCGGTACTTGATCATCACCTCCCGATCCCGCGTCTCGATATGGATGTCCGAGGCCCGGCGCTGGAGCGCGTTGAAGATCGTGGTGTCCACCAGCTTCACGATCGGGCTCTGGTCCGAGGTGAGCTTGTCGATCGTCAGCTGGTCCTCCCCGCTCTCGTCCTCCTGGATCAGCTGGAGCTTGAACTCCTCGGTCGCCTCTTCCAGGACGCGCTGGGAGGACTCGCTCTTCTTGAGAATATCCTGGATCGCGGAGGGACTCCCGACCGCGGGAATCAGGGGGCGATTGAGCAACAGCTCCAGGTCGTCCATCATCAGCACGTTGCTGGGATCGGCGATGACCACGACGAGCC
>DASYRY010000341.1:0-5890 GCA_036004025.1 Candidatus Polarisedimenticolia bacterium
GCTGCCGAGCCGCATCGGCCACCTGCTCGATATCTCGCTGCGCGACCTCGAGCGCATCCTCTACTTCGAGGCCTACGTCGTCATCGATCCGGGCAGCGCCCCCCTCAAGGAGAAGGAGCTCCTCACCGAGGAGCGCTTCCGCCAGATCCGGGAGGAGCATGGGACCTCCTTCACCGCGATGATGGGAGCCGAGGCGATCAAAAAGCTGCTGCAGCGGGTGAAGATCGACGATCTTGGCGTGGACATGCGCGAGAGGATGAAGACGGAGACCTCCGCCCAGAAGCGGCTGAAGTACGCGAAGCGCCTGAAGGTGGTGGAGGCGTTTCGCAAGTCGGGTAACAAGCCCGAGTGGATGATTCTCGACGTGATCCCCGTGATCCCGCCGGAGCTGCGCCCACTCGTGCCGCTCGACGGCGGCCGGTTCGCCACTTCCGACCTGAACGATCTCTACCGGCGGGTGATCAACCGGAACAATCGTCTCAAGAAGCTCCTGGAGCTCAAGGCCCCGGAGGTGATCATCCGGAACGAAAAGCGCATGCTCCAGGAGGCGGTGGACGCGCTGTTCGACAACGGCCGCCGGGGCAGAATCCTGCGCGGAACGAACAACCGTCCCTTGAAGTCGCTGTCCGACACCCTGAAGGGGAAGCAGGGGCGGTTCCGCCAGAACCTGCTGGGCAAGCGCGTGGACTACTCGGGCCGTTCGGTGATCGTGGTGGGACCCGAGCTGAAGCTGAACCAGTGCGGGCTGCCCAAGAAGATGGCGCTCGAGTTGTTCAAGCCGTTCATCTACAACAAGCTGGAGCAGGAGGGCCTGGTCTCCACCATCAAGGCCGCCAAGGAAATGGTGGAGCTGCAAAAGCCCCGCGTGTGGGACTTCCTGGAGGAGGTCATCAAGGAGCATCCCGTCCTCCTGAACCGTGCTCCCACCCTGCACCGGCTCGGGATCCAGGCTTTCGAGCCCGTGCTGGTGGAAGGGAAGGCGATCAAGATCCACCCGCTGGTCTGCACGGCCTTCAACGCCGACTTCGACGGAGACCAGATGGCAGTGCACATCCCCCTCTCGCCCAAGGCGCAGATCGAGGCGCAGGTCTTGATGCTCTCCACCCAGAACCTGCTCTCGCCGGCGAACGGTCAGCCGGTGGTGGTCCCCACTCAGGACATCGTGCTGGGAATCTACTACCTCACCAAGGAGCGTCACGGGGCCCAAGGAGAGGGGAGGGTGTTCCACTCCGCGGAGGATGTCCTCCTGGCGCTGGAGTCGCGAGAAGTGGACCTCCTCGCGTCGGTTCGCCTGCGCTATACCGGCCTGCTGATGGATCTCACGACCGTCTACGATGACCAGGACGTTCTTCACACCGACGTCCAGGAGGTGGAGCGGCAGATCATCACCACCACCGTGGGCCGGATCCTGTTCAACGACCACCTTCCGGAGGGAGTGCCGTTCATCAACGGAATCCTGAAGAAGAAGGGTCTCGGCCAGCTGGTCTCCTACTGCTACCTGCGTCTCGGGAGCGAGAAGACCGTCCAGATGGTGGACGAGATCAAGGCCCTGGGCTTCTACTACGCCACCCGGGCGGGCGTGTCGATCGGCATCGACGATATGGTCATCCCCGCGAGCAAGGGGCGGCTGGTGGAGGAGGCCCGCCGCGAGCAGATCGCCGTGGAGCAGCAGTACCTCGACGGCGCCATCACGAACGGCGAGCGCTACAACAAGGTCATCGGGATCTGGTCGGAAGTCACGGAGAAGATCTCCGACGAGATGTTCAAGGAGATGGAGAAGATCGACCGGGGAGGCGCCGAGTTCAACCCGATCTACATGATGGCCGACTCGGGAGCCCGGGGATCCAAGCAGCAGATGCGGCAGCTGGCGGGAATGCGCGGCCTCATGGCCAAGCCCTCCGGCGAGATCATCGAGACTCCCATCACGGCCAATTTCCGTGAAGGGCTGAACGTGCTGCAGTATTTCATCTCCACGCACGGGGCGCGCAAGGGCCTCGCGGACACGGCGCTCAAGACGGCCGATTCGGGGTATCTGACCCGGCGGCTGGTGGACGTCTGCCAGGACGTCATCATCAACGAGGACGATTGCCAGACGCTGGACGGGATCTACGTCTCCGCGATCATCGAGGGCGGAGAAGTGATCGAGCCGCTGCGCGACCGAATCGTCGGCCGCGTGGCCATGGAAGACATCGTGGATCCCTTTACCGGCGATCTGATCATCAAGACCAACGAAGAGATCACGGAGGACTACGCCAGCCTCATCCAGGCGTCGGGAATCGAGCGGGTCAAGATCCGCTCGGTGCTCACCTGCGAGAGCAAGCGAGGGGTCTGCATCAAGTGCTACGGTCGCAACCTCGCCACCGGAAGGATGGTCGAGCTGGGCGAAGCGGTGGGAGTCCTGGCCGCGCAGAGCATCGGGGAGCCGGGAACGCAGCTCACCATGCGGACGTTCCACATCGGAGGCACGGCCAGCCGCGTGTCCGAGCAGTCCACCGTCGAGTCGAAGAACGCGGGCATCGTCCGGTTCATCAACCTGGCCACGGTCCAGAACAAGGACGGCGATCTCGTCGCCATCAACCGGATGGGAATCCTCGTCGTTCAGGACCAGAAGGGGCGCGAGAAGGAGCGCCACGCGGTGGTCTACGGCGCCACGGTGAAGGTCACGGACGGCCAGGAGATCCAGCCCGGCACGCAGATTCTCGAATGGGATCCGTATACCTTCGCCATCCTCACCGAGATGGGCGGCGAGGTGGAGTTCAAGGATCTGGTGGAAGGCGTCACCATGAAGGAGGAAGTCGACGAGGTCACGGGCTTCGCGCGGCAGGTGGTGCTGGAGTCGCCGGATGAAAAGCACCAGCCCCAGATCTTGATCCGCCAGGACAAGAAAATCCTCCGTCGCTATCTTCTCCCGTCGCGCGCGCTGCTGATGGTGACCAACGAGAACAAGGTGCACCCGGGCACCATCCTCGCGAAGATTCCCCGGGAGACCACCAAGACCAAGGACATCACCGGAGGGCTTCCGCGCGTCGTGGAGCTGTTCGAAGCCCGCCGGCCCAAGGAGCCCGCGGTCATCTCCGAAGTGGACGGCACCGTGAAGTACGGCGAGGTGGCCAAGGGGATGCGCAAGATCTTCGTCGTCACCGACGAAGGGGAGAGCCACGAATACAGCATTCCCAAAGGCGTGCACATCAACATGCAGGAAGGCGAGCGCGTCAAGGCGGGAGAGCCGCTCATCGACGGTCCGATCAATCCGCACGACATCCTGCGGGTGAAGGGGCAAAGCGAGCTCCAGGACTACCTGGTGAACGAGATCCAGGAGGTCTACCGCCTGCAGGGCGTCAACATCAACGACAAGCACATCGAGGTGGTGGTCCGCCAGATGATGCGCTGGGTGAAGGTGGAGGAGGTGGGAGAAACCGACTTCATCATCGAGGAGCAGGTCGACAAGTTCCGCTTCCAGGAGGCGAACGCGCGGGCGCGCTCCGAGGGAACCGATCCCGCGCGTGGGCGGCCGCTCCTTCTCGGAATCACCAAGGCCTCGCTCTCCACGGAGAGCTTCATCTCCGCGGCCTCGTTCCAAGAGACCACGCGCGTGCTCACCGAAGCCTCTATCAGCGGCAAGGTGGATCACCTGCGCGGCCTCAAGGAGAACGTCATCATGGGCCGTCTGATCCCTGCGGGGACCGGAATGGAGCACTACCGGCGCATCACCATTGCTCCGGATGAGCCTCCGATCGTAGAGGAGGAGCCCGAGATCCCGGAGGAAGTGGCTCCGGCGATGCCGCACGCGGCCGAAGAGAGCTTCCTGTCCGCCCGGGGCGATTAAGAGGTTTTGTAACCTCTTGACAGTGCAGGGGTCGTTTGATAGCATCGGCGGGTTTTTCGCCCAAGCTGAATCACTCCGGCCCCGGCGGAAGAGCCCCCAGCGCAACTGATTGAACTTCATGAGCTTCGGAGATTTTGTCCGTGCCGACGATTCAGCAGCTAGTCAAACAGGGCAGAGACCTTCAGCGGGGCCGGACGAAAAGCCCCGCATTGCAGGCCTCCCCGCAAAAGCGGGGAGTCTGCGTGCGCGTCTTCACCTCCACTCCGAAGAAGCCCAACTCGGCGCTGCGCAAGGTGGCGCGGGTGAGGCTGACCAACGGGATCGAAGTCACCACCTACATCCCGGGGGTGGGGCATAACCTGCAAGAGCACTCGATCGTGCTCATCCGCGGCGGCCGCGTGAAGGATCTACCGGGCGTCCGCTATCACATCGTGCGGGGAACGCTCGATTCGATGGGCGTCGAAGGCCGCAAGAAGAGCCGATCGAAATACGGCGCCAAGCGGCAGAAGGCCGCGGGCTAGTCGAAACGCGGCGCCAAGCGCCGGATGAAGGAAGCGCCAGGAAGCCATGCCGAGAAGAAAAGTCATCGCCAAGCGTGAAGTCATCCCCGATCCGCTCTTCCAGTCCCAGCTCGTGACGAAGTTCATGAACTGCATCATGGAGCGCGGAAAGAAGGCCACCGCCGAGGGGATCTTCTATGGGGCCATGGACGAGATCCGGGAGCGGACCAAGGACGACCCGGTGAAGATTCTGAAGAAGGCCGTGGACAACGTGAAGCCGATCCTCGAGGTGAAGTCCCGCCGCGTGGGAGGTGCCACGTACCAGGTTCCGGTGGAGGTCAACCCTTCCCGGCGCCAATCCTTGGCGATCCGGTGGCTGATTCAGTACAGCTCCGAGCGCGGGTCCGAGAAGACCATGCGCGGAAAGCTTGCGGCGGAGCTCCTGGACGCCGCGCAGATGCGCGGCAACGCCATCAAGAAAAAAGAAGATACCCACAAGATGGCGGAGGCCAACAAGGCCTTCGCCCACTATCGCTGGTAGGGTTCGTTCCGGGACGCCGCGCGCGCGGACTCTCCGCGATCGCGAACGGGTTTTGCCGCGAGGCGCCGGAGACGGGGAGAGGTTTCGCAAGTGCCGAGGAAGTTTTCACTCGAAAAGACCCGCAACATCGGCATCATGGCCCACATCGATGCGGGGAAGACCACCACCACGGAGCGCATCCTCTACTACACCGGGCGGATCTACAAGATCGGCGAGGTGCACGATGGGACCGCCACGATGGACTGGATGGTCCAGGAGCAGGAGCGGGGCATCACCATCACCTCCGCCGCGACGACGGCCGAGTGGAAGGGCTTCCGGGTGAACATCATCGATACGCCAGGCCACGTCGACTTCACGGCGGAAGTGGAGCGCTCGCTGAGAGTCCTCGACGGGGCCATCGGGGTGTTCTGCGCCGTGGGCGGGGTGGAACCCCAATCGGAAACCGTGTGGCGGCAGGCGGACAAGTACCAGGTGCCGCGCGTCGCTTTCGTGAACAAGATGGACCGGCAGGGCGCCGACTTCGATCGCTGTACCCGGATGATGGTGACCAAGCTCAACGCCCGGCCGGTCCCGATTCAACTACCCCTGGGAGCGGAGGAGAATTTCCAGGGAGTCATCGACCTCGTCCGGATGAAGGCCTACCGGTGGCGCGAGGGGAGCGCCGGAGAGGAGTTCGACGAGGTGGAGATCCCGGCGGAAGCTCGAAAAGAGGCCGAGACCGCGCGCGAGAAGCTCGTCGAGGCCGCCTGCGAAGAGAACGATGAGCTGCTGGCGAAGTACCTCGCCGGGGAGCCTCTCACCGAGCTCGAGCTGAAGCCGGCCCTGAGAAAGGGGACGACCGCCCTGCACTTCACGCCGGTCCTGTGCGGCGCGGCCTTCAAGAACAAGGGAGTCCAGCAGCTGCTGGACGCCGTGGTGGACTACCTTCCCTCGCCGCTCGAGGTCCCGCCCATCCAGGGGATCGTGCCTGCCACGGGAAAGGAGCAGGAGCGCCCGGCCGACGACAAGGCGCCCTTCGCGGCC
>DASYRY010000342.1:0-2190 GCA_036004025.1 Candidatus Polarisedimenticolia bacterium
GGTCAAAGACGCCGGCAGCAAGAACGGAACCCTTCTCAACGACCGTCAGATCACCAGCCCCATTCTTCTGAAAAAAGGGGATCGGATCACCCTCGGAAGCGCCCACATCTGGTTCAATTCCGAGCCCCAGCAGCGCGTGGAAATCACCGACCAGCCCACGCCGGTGGCCGGCACGACCGTCGTCCCCGTGGAGCAGCTCATCACCGATCCCACCGGCGTGGGCGCCACGACGATCCTGCCGCAGCGACGCGCCGATCTGCCGCTCGAGATCCTGCAGAAAGCGGGCGAGCAGCTCGTGGCCACCGCTCCCCTGGATGACCTGCTCCTTTCGATCATGGATCTGGTGTTCCAGGCGGTGGATCCGGAGCGCGGAACGCTGATGCTGCTCAACCCTCGTACCGGCACTCTGGAGCCCAAGGTGGTTCGGGACGACAAGCGCGGGATGTCCGAGGGCATCACGCTTTCCCGGCACATCGCCGATCAGGTGGTCAAGGGAAAGCAATCGGTGCTCACTTCGGACGCCATGCACGATCCCCGCTTCGAGCACGGAGAAAGCATCGTGGCCCAGGGGATCCGCTCCGCCATGTGCGTCCCGTTGTGGAACAACCGGGAGGTGATCGGCCTGGTCTACGTCGACAGCCGGATCCGTAGCAATTCGTTCACCCCGGCGGATCTGCGCCTTCTCTCCAACCTGGCCAACGTGGCCGCGGTGAAAATCGAGAACAACCGGCTGTTCGAGGAGTCCCTCACCATACGGGCGCTGCAGCGGGATCTGGAGATGGCGGCCCAAATCCAGAGGAACCTCATGCCCCGCTCCTGCCCTCCGGTCGCGGGTTTCGACATCGCGGGGACCAACCTCCCTTGCCGTACCGTGGGCGGAGACACCTACGACTTCCTTCCCCGGGAAGGCAAGCGGATCTGGCTGGCGGTGGGCGACGTCTCCGGGAAGGGCCTTCCCGCCGCCATGATCATGTCCCACTTCCAGGCCATGCTCCGCGGGCTCGCCGAGGCCGATCGCCCTCTCGCCCAGATCGCGGGACGGCTCAACGACAACCTCAGTCGCACGCTCGCCGCGAACCAGTTCATCTCCTTCTTCCTGGCCGAGCTGGAGCCCGAGGAAGGGATCCTGCGGTACGTCAACGCCGGCCACAACCCGCCCATGAAAATCTCCCTCACGGGAGAGGTGGAGCGGCTGAAGGGGAGCGGACCGGTTCTCGGCGTCGTGCCCGGAGTGAGCTATCCTTCTCATGAAACCCTTCTGGGCCTCGGCGAGACCCTCCTGCTCTACAGCGATGGAGCCACCGAGAGCCTGAACACCGAGGGGGAAGAGTTCGGAGAGGAGCGGCTGATGACCTGCCTGCGGACCGTCGCCATGCTGGAGAGCGAGACGGGCCTCACTCGGCTCGAGGAGAGCATCCTCGGGTTCTGCGGCGAGGCTCCGCGGTACGATGACATCACGCTGCTCCTGATCCGGCGGAGGGCGCTGTGAGCTCCCCTTCCGAAAACCGGGTCTCCCTGCGGGTCGTCCCATCCCCCGTATGGCTCGCCCTTTCCATGGGGCTGGTCGTGCTTCTCGCGTTCCTGCTCGCCGGCGATCCGACGCAGCGGGAAATGGACCCCTGGTCCAAGTTGGTCGCGCTTCTTCCCCTGCTCCTCCTGGCTTCCCTGATGGTCCTGGACTCCATCCAGCGCGTCGAGCTCGAAAGCGACGGGATCCGAGTCATCTCGCTCGCCGGCATCCTCCTGGGCAAAATCGCACCCTTGCGCCGGCTGCAAGGCGGCAGGACGTTCCGCCTCAGCTGGTCCTCCGTCGACGCCGTCGAGCTGCGCATCCCGCACTTCCAGTCCCCGTTTCGGAGGAACGTCCCGCGAGGCTGGCTCATGGCGGGTTCTTCGGGCCGTGTGGTCCGGATCCCGTTGGGGCACCCGAAAATGCCTCGCGCCCTCGCCCTGTTGCGCCGATTCGTCCACCCCTACTTTCTGCACCTTCCTTCGCGGGATTGGGCGGGAAAGATTCCGCCGCGCCTCGCCCTGGAGCGCATGCTCCGCAGCATCGTCTTCAACCCTTCCGCTCCCGCGGAGTTCATCGCCGAGACCGCGCGCACCTGCCTGCTGTGGGGGAGTCAATCCCAGGCCGAGCGTCTCATGGACCTCGCGCTGGCCACCCAGACACCCGACGAGAGGCTGCTC
>DASYRY010000343.1:0-3632 GCA_036004025.1 Candidatus Polarisedimenticolia bacterium
CATCTACGCCTACCGCCGCGAGATTCTGATGGAGATCTCTGAGACGCCTCCCGGCGCTCTAGAAACGGCGGAAAACCTCGAACAGCTGCGCGTGCTGGAGATGGGACGAGGCATCCGAGTCCTGGATGCCATCGGAGATTCCATCGGCGTCGACACGCCGGAGGATCTGGAGCGCGTCAAGGCGATTCTGGAGCACTCGGTGCACTGAAATCCTCAAACGGGGGAAGAAGCCACATGCCCACGAAGTACATCTTCATCACCGGCGGAGTCGTCTCGTCCCTCGGGAAAGGGCTCGCCGCGGCTTCCATCGGGAGGCTCATGGAGAGCCGTGGATTCACGGTCACGCTCCAGAAATTCGATCCTTACCTGAACGTCGATCCGGGAACGATGAGTCCCTATCAGCACGGCGAAGTCTACGTCACCGAGGACGGCACCGAGACCGATCTCGACCTCGGGCACTACGAGCGCTTCACTTCGACACTCACCACGCGCGATCACAATTACACGACCGGAAAGATCTACGAGTCGATCATCAACAAGGAGCGCCGGGGCGACTACCTGGGCGCCACCGTGCAGGTCATTCCGCATGTCACCGACGAGATCCAGCAGGCCATCCGAAAAATCTCCAAGGGAGTCGACATTCAAATCGTCGAGATTGGCGGGACGGTGGGAGATATCGAGTCCCTTCCCTTCCTCGAGGCCATCCGACAATTCAGGCTGGAAGTGGGTCGTTCCAACGCCATCTACATCCATCTGACGCTCGTCCCTTTCATCGGAGCCGTAGGTGAGCTCAAGACCAAACCGACGCAACATTCCGTAAGAGAGCTGCGGGCCATCGGGATCCAGCCCGACATCCTGCTCTGCCGAACGGACCGGATTCTGCCGCCCGATATCAAGCGGAAAATCGCGCTGTTCTGCAATGTTTCGGAGGAGGCGGTCATTACGGCGAAAGACGTCGAGACCATTTACGAAGTGCCGCTCATCCTCGCCAAGGAAGGCCTGGATGCCATCATCCTGAAGAACTTGGACCTTCCCTATCGGGACAAGGATATGGCGGACTGGATTCAGGCGGTGGACAATCTGAAGAATCCTTCCGCCGCGACGGATATCGCGCTGGTCGGAAAATATGTGGAATACGAGGATTCCTACAAGAGCCTCACGGAGGCCCTCACGCACGGCGCGCTGGCCAACCGGTCCCGAGTGAACATCCATTGGATCGAGGCCGAGGGCATGGAAAGCGAGGCCTTGCGCCAGCGGCTCTCAGGAATGGATGGGATCCTGATTCCGGGAGGCTTCGGACTCCGCGGAGTTACCGGTATGATCCACGCCATCCGTTTCGCACGCGAAAAGAGATTCCCCTTCTTCGGGATCTGCCTGGGTCTGCAGTGTGCCGTCATCGAGTTCGCGCGAAATGTCTGTGGCATGACCGATGCCGACAGCACAGAGTTCAATCCGGAATCACCCCGCAAGGTCATCTACAAGCTGAAAGAGCTGGAGGGGGTGGAGAGCATGGGGGCCAACATGCGACTGGGTCGCTACCCCTGTCTCCTGGAGCAGGGATCTTTCGCGCATCGCGCGTACGGCGTCGGCGAGATTTCCGAGAGGCATCGGCATCGATACGAGGTGAACCGGGCCCTGGCGGAAGATCTCGTTAAGCGCGGACTTCGGATTACCGGCCAGTCCCCGGACGGACGATTCGTTGAAATCATCGAGCTTTCCGACCACCCATGGTTTCTCGCCTGCCAGTTCCATCCTGAGTTCAAGTCCAAGCTGCTCGCGCCTAATCCTCTCTTCCGGAGTTTCATCGCCGCCGCTATCAAGCACCGGAATGAAAACAGAAAATAAAGATCGGAGCGAGGGGGACATGGAGCCGCTTCACGTCGCGCCAGGTGTCACGGTGGGAGGAAAGCGCCTTCCCCTGATGGTGGCTGGGCCGTGCGTCATCGAGAGCGAGCAGCACACGCTCGGGCTCGCCCGGGCCTTGCGAGATGAAGCGGAACGGGCCGGCCTTCCCTTGGTGTTTAAGGCCAGCTTCGACAAGGCGAACCGCTCTTCGATCCAATCGTTCCGCGGTCCCGGCTTGGAGGAAGGCCTGCGGATTCTGAGCCGTGTGAAGAAGGAGACGGGACTTCCGGTACTGTCGGATCTCCACGAGACCGCGCAGGTATCCCCGGCCGCCAGGGTTCTCGATATCCTGCAAATCCCGGCTTTCCTCTGCCGGCAGACCGACTTGTTGGTTGCGGCCGCACGGAGCGGCCTGCCGGTCAACGTCAAGAAGGGGCAGTTTCTCTCGCCGTGGGAAGCGCGGAATATCGTGGAAAAGATCCGGTCGGCGGGAGGATCCCGGATTCTGTTGACTGAGCGAGGCACGACCTTTGGGTACCAGAACCTGGTCGTTGATTTCAGGTCCATCCCCGTGATGCAGAGCTTCCAGTGCCCGATTCTTTTCGACGCCACCCACTCCGTGCAGCGCCCCGGTCTGGGAGGAACGTCGTCCGGAGGAGATCGCCAATACATCGAGACCCTGGCCCGAGCGGGCATCGGGGCCGGAGCGGACGGCCTCTTCGTCGAAGTTCATGACAATCCCGATGAAGCTCTTTCGGATGGCCCCAATGCCCTTCCCCTTTCCCGCTTCCGCTCGCTGCTTGAGGATGTCCGACGGCTCGCCGAAGCGCTCGGGAGGCACGGGTGAGCCTGGAGACGGGACGCAGGGTCCTGCAGGAAGAGGCCGATGCCATACGGGACCTCATTCCCCGGCTTGGAGAATCCTTCAACGCTGCCGTCGAGGCGCTCGCTGCCTGCCAAGGGAGGGTCGTGGTCAGCGGAATGGGCAAGTCCGGCCTCATCGGAGGCAAGATTGCCGCCACCCTCGCGAGTACCGGCACTCCCGCGCTCTTCATGCATCCCGCTGAAGCGATCCATGGCGACATCGGAATGGTGGTTCCCGGGGATCTCGTCCTCGGCATCTCCGCTAGCGGCGAGACGGAAGAAATGGTCCGCCTGCTGGAACTGCTCAAGCGACTGGGCGTCCCACTGATTTCGCTGACGGGCAGCCTGGAGTCCACACTCGCCCGATACAGTCTCGTGGCACTGGACGTAGGTGTCGGACGGGAGGCGGGGTCGCTGGGACTGGTCCCCACTTCCAGCACTACGGCGGCGCTCGCCATGGGGGATGCGTTGGCCGTTGCCGTGCTCGAGCGCAAGGGGTTCACCGCCCGCGACTTCGCAGAGTATCACCCTGGGGGAAGGATCGGAATCACGATTCTCACCGTCCAGGCGCTCATGCACCCCCGGGAAAGCACCCCCCGGGTGTCACCGGCAGCCAAAATGGTGGAAGTCGTCGGCAAGATGTCGGCGGGGAAGATGGGGATGACCTGTGTGGAGCAGCCGGACGGCACCCTAGCGGGAATCATCACGGATGGTGACTTGCGCCGCTGCCTGGAAAAGGGTGCGAATCTGCTCCAGCTCTCCGCCCGCGACTGCATGACTGCAAGCGCCGTGACCATTCTAGGCACCGAGACGGCGGCCCGGGCTCTTCATCTCATGGAGACACGCAAGATCACCTCCTTGGTGGTGATTTCGCCGGAGCGCCGTATCGAAGGCCTCCTTCACATCCATGACCTGTGGCGGAC
>DASYRY010000344.1:0-2212 GCA_036004025.1 Candidatus Polarisedimenticolia bacterium
ACAGTACCTGGAAGAGCTGCCGACCCTCCAGAACAGTCACTGATCCTCGAGGGGGCCCCGTGGCCCCCCGTCGAGGCGCTTCATGCCCCTGAAATCCCTGCGCCCGCGCCTTCGCGTCCGCATTCGACCTTCCCCGGGGGCGGAATGCCCGGTTTTCATCGGGCGGGGCATTCTTCCCGCCGTCGCGGAAATCCTGGTCCGGATGGTCCCCGCACCGCTCTATTTTCTCGTCACGGACGCTCTCGTGGCTCGCTTGCACGGCAGGCGGCTGCTCGGGCGGCTGCGCGCTCGCGGCCTCGAGACGCACCTCCTCGTGGTCCCCGCCGGGGAGAGATCCAAGACGCGGGCGAACAAGCATCGCCTCGAGGATCGGATGCTCGCGAAAGGAGGCGGCCGGGACTCCGCGGTTCTCGCGCTGGGGGGCGGAATGATCGGCGATCTGGCGGGATTCACCGCCTCCACCTACCTGCGGGGCATCCGCTTCGTGACCCTCCCGACCACGCTGGTCGCCATGGTGGACGCGGCGATCGGCGGAAAGACCGCAGTGGACCATCCGAGAGGGAAGAACCTGATCGGCGCGTTCCATCAACCCTGCGCGATGCTTGCCGACGTCTCGGTCCTCGAGACACTTTCCGAGGGTGACTTTCGATCGGGTCTCGCGGAAGCGGTGAAAACCGCGGTGGTGGGGGACGAGGCCCTGTTTCGAAGGCTCGAGCGCGCGAGCGCGGCGATCCTGTCGAGGCATCCGGAGGCTCTGGAAGATCTGGTCACGGCCTGCTGCCGCGTCAAGGCAAGGATCGTGCAAGCGGATGAGCGTGAAGCGGGCCTTCGCTCCACGCTGAATTTCGGGCACACCCTGGGGCATGCCCTGGAGCACCTTTCCCGGTACCGGCTCAGGCACGGCGAAGCCGTGGCGATAGGGATGGTCCTGGAGGCTCGAGTAGCGGAAGCGGCGGGTATCCTGACGAGCGGAGAGTCGCGGAGAATCGAGGCGCTTCTCGGACGCTTCGGGCTGCCGACGCGCGTGCCGCGCGGTTTCGCGGCTCAAAGGATTCTCTCCGCCGCCTCTTCGGACAAGAAATCACGCTCTGGAGAGATCCGTTACGCTCTCCCGAAGCGCATCGGTCTGATGGCGCGGCGATCGGCAGGCTTCACTTTTCCCCTTGACGATCGGCTCGTCCTCTCGACGCTGGAGTCCGCGGGATAATCGAGGGGCTTTCGGCGTTGGTTGTTTGTTGCGCGCGGCAGGCTCGGGCGTTTATTCGAAGAGTCGAGCGTAGGCGTACCAGCCGGCGAGGACGGTCAGGGAGAGGACGAGCGCCGAGACCAGCCAAAGCCACGGACTTCTCCGGCGATGCCGGGCGCTCGGGAGGGCGGCGCCCGCCCGCCCCTCGGGTCTGGAGTCGCCGAATTCTTGCGGCGTCGGGTTGGTGCGCCGGGGCCGCACTTGCCTGTGCGCATCCGCCACCGCCGCTACGAGGCGAAGGTGCTTCAGGTCCTCTTCACTCTCACCCCGGGATTCCCGCTCCGCATCCCAGTCGACGGGGTTTCCGTCGCTGACGGTCTCGGCTACGCTCAGGAGGGCGTCGTCATTCCGATGTTTCATGGGCTGGCTTCATGACCTGGGCGAGCTTCAAGAGCGCGCGGGCGACGATCATACGGGCGGCATTGGGGGAAGGGGAGCCCAAGGATCGGGCGATTTCCTCGTAACTGAAGCCCATCTCGATGCGCAGCATGACGGCTTCCTGCTGGTGTCCGGGAAGCGAGAGCATGGCCAGATCGTAGTTCTCCAGCGTCTCACAGCCGATCACGTCTTCGAGCGGAGAGGGGTCGCCCGCCGGGAGGTATTCCGTGAGCGCTAGCTGGCCCGGACGTCTGCCCGCGCGACGAACCTGATCGTGGATTCGATTCAACAGCACGCGTCGCATATAGGCGAGGAACGCGCCGTCGCCGTCAGGGATGAAGCTCGTCAGATGTCTCAAGGTCCGGACAAGGGTGTCCTGAACGAGGTCGTCCGTGTCGAGGAGGTCTCGGGCATGGCCAGGAAGACGACCGTGGGCCCACTTGCGCAGAGGAACGAGGTACCTGCAAAGGAGGGCGTCTCGAGCCGCATCCTCGCCTTTTTTGACCCGCCGGAGCAGAGACTCAGTGGATTCAAGGTTCAGGTTTTGAGGTTGGGTCCCCCCGTTTCCGGAGCCATCGGAGATCACGC
>DASYRY010000345.1:0-2212 GCA_036004025.1 Candidatus Polarisedimenticolia bacterium
TCAGATCGTCCACTTCGCCACGCTCGAGGCGGCGCTTCCCCGCATAAGCGATCATGGCGGCGTTGTCCAAGGCGAGGGAAGGACTCACGGGGTGGAAACGCCAGCCCTCCCTGACGGCCATCTCCGACAGCTCGGTGCGAAGCCGCGAATTGCAGGCCACCCCGCCGGCGAGGCAGAGGGTGGGGACGCGCTCCCGGCGCGCGATGCGGATGGTATTCTCGATCAGGTAGTCCACGGCTGCCTTCTGAAAGGATGCCAGGAGGTCCTTGACCTCCTGTCCCGGCGGAGGGGCCGGGTAGGCGTTCTCAGGCATTCCGCGCTCCCGGACGTACCGGAGCACCGCCGTCTTCAGCCCGGAAAAGGAGAAATCAAGAGTCCCGTCCGTCATCCTGGCCCGGGGAAGGTGCACCGCCTCGGGGTTTCCTTCGCGCGCCAGCCGGTCGATGACCGGACCGCCGGGGTAGCCGAGTCCCATCAGCTTCGCCACCTTGTCGAAGGCCTCCCCGGCGGCATCGTCCCTCGTGCGGGCCACGCAGGAGCACTCGCCGTCCTCCCGGATCAGATAGAGGGAAGTGTGACCTCCGGAGGCCACTAGGCAGACCGCGGGCAGAGGCAGTCCCGGATCCTCCAGGAATGGGGAGCGGACGTGCCCTTCGAGATGATTGACGCCAGTGAAAGGGATGCCGAGGACGTACCCCAGCGACTTGGCCACGGAGATGCCGACCAAGAGGGAGCCCACCAGACCAGGTCCGCGGGTCACCGCCACGGCATCGAGGTCCGCCAGGCTCACGCCGGATTCCTTCACAGCGAGCTCCAGGACCACGTCGATGTTCTCCACGTGGTGGCGCGAAGCAAGCTCCGGCACGACGCCGCCGTACTTCTCGTGGATCTTGGCTTGCGAGGAAACGACGTTGGAGAGAATCGTGGCATCCCGGAGGATCGCCGCCGCGGTCTCGTCGCAGGAGGTCTCGATCCCCAGGATCAGCATCGACCGGCGATCTCGAACAGGGCCTTCAGCCCCGTCTCGTAGGGCGCGCGGGCGATTCCCGCCTCCGTGATGATGGCCGTGACGTATCGGGCCGGAGTCACGTCGAAAGCCGGGTGCCGGGCCGCCACTTCATCCGGCGCCACCTTGGTGACGCCGGCATGCTTCACTTCCTGCGGGTCCCGCTCTTCGATGGGGATTTCCTTTCCGGTAGCCAGTGAGAGATCGATCGTGGAAAGCGGCGCCGCGACGTAGAAGGGAATGTCGTTCTCCTTCGCGAGCACCGCCACGGAATAGGTTCCGATCTTGTTGGCCACATCTCCATTGGCGGCGATCCGGTCCGCTCCGACGATGGCCAAATCCACCTCGCCCCGGGAGAGGAAATGGCCCGCGGCGCTGTCGGTGATGAGCGTCACGGGGATCCCGTCCTGCGCTAGCTCCCAGGCTGTGAGACGCGCTCCCTGCAGGAAGGGCCGGGTCTCGTCGGCCAGGACTCGGACCTTCTTCCCCTTCTCTACCGCCGCGCGCACCACCCCCAGAGCCGTGCCGTATCCCGCGGTCGCGAGGGCCCCGGCGTTGCAGTGGGTCAGCACGCACGCCTCCTGGGGAATCAGGATCTCACCATGCCGTCCCATCCGGCGGTTCATCTCCACGTCCTCGTCGCGCACCGCCAGCGCCTCGCGGATGAGAGCCCCGACCGCTTCCTCGGCGCCGCTCGCTCTGGCGGCCGCGAACACCCGGCGCATCCTTTCGATGGCCCAGAAAAGATTGACCGCCGTGGGCCGGGTGGCCGCGAACATTTCGGACAACTCGGCCATCCTTTTCTCCAGATCTTGCATCGGCGCGCTCCGGAGATCCTTGATCCCCAGCGCGATGCCCATGGCCGCGGCCACGCCAATGGCGGGCGCGCCCCGGATGACCATGGTTCGGATGGCGCCGGCCACATCCTCCGCGCGCTCGTATCGGCGATAGATCACCTCGGAGGGGAGGCGGGTCTGATCCAGCATCACCACCGCCTCGCCATTCCAGTCGATCGTTCTGAACATATGAGGGAGCTCCGATGGCCTGGGCTGGGAGGCCTTCATTTTAGAGGGAGTTAGCCCTCGATTCAACTCTCGAGCCTGCAAACCCTCGCGCGACAATCCGCTGGGTCGACATCGGTGGGAGGGGAGTTCGCGCTTATGAGATGCGCAGGTCAATCGCGCGGATCGGGTGTGAAGGAGGCCT
>DASYRY010000346.1:0-2001 GCA_036004025.1 Candidatus Polarisedimenticolia bacterium
CGTCGCAGGCCTCGGCGATGCCGTCCACGCACTCGGAGAATTGCCACATCACCTCCGGTCGCTCCGGGTTGCCGAAATTCAGGCAGTCGGTCAAAGCCTGCGGAACCGCTCCCGAGCAGGCCAGGTTGCGGGCCGCCTCCGCAACCGCGATCCGGGCCCCGGCGCGGGGATCCAGATAGCAATAGCGGCTGTTGCAGTCGGTGGTGAGGGCGAGAGCGTGGGAAGAGCCCTTGATTCGGATCACCGCGGCGTCCGAGCCCGGACGGACCACCGTGTTGGTTCGGACCATGTGATCGTACTGGCGGTAGACCCACTCCCTGCTGCACAGATTGAGCGAGCCCAGCAAACCCTTGAGAGCCTTCGCCGGCTGCGTCACGTCCTTGAGCTTCGAGGTCTCGAGGCGCCCGAGCTCCTCCTGCCAGAGGGGGCGCTCCATCGGACGCTTCAGGACGGGAGGGTCGGAGATCGGCTTCACCGGGATGTCGGCGACCTTCTGCCCCCTGAAGCGCACGCGCAGGCGGCCGCTCGCGGTCACTTCTCCCACCGGGACCCCTTCCAAATCCCACTTCCGAAAGATCCCGCGCACTTTCTCCTCGCTCCCGCGGCGGACGACGACCAGCATCCGCTCCTGGGACTCGGAGAGCATCATCTCGTACGGAGTCATTCCCTCTTCCCGCACGGGAATGCGGTCGAGATCGAGGTCGACTCCCGTTCCGCCACGGCCGGCCATTTCCACCGACGAAGAGGTGAGTCCCGCGGCCCCCATGTCCTGGATTCCGATGATGGCTTCGGTCTTCATGAGCTCCAGGCAGGCTTCGAGAAGCAGCTTCTCGGCGAATGGATCCCCCACCTGGACGGTGGGACGCTTCGATTCCGAATCCGCCTCGAAAGAGGCGGAGGCAAGAAGGCTCGCTCCGTGGATTCCGTCGCGGCCGGTGCGCGAGCCGAGATAGAACACGGTATTGCCGGGACCTTTCGCCAATCCGCGGAAGATGCGGCTGGCGTGCGCGATTCCGAGGTTCATGACGTTGACCAGGATGTTTCCGTCGTAGCTCGGATGAAACGCCATCTCGCCGCCGACGGTCGGTACGCCGATGCAGTTGCCGTATCCGGCGATCCCTCCCACGACGCCTCCGAGCAGGTACTTCGTCCTCGGGTGGTCGGGTGCGCCGAAGCGCAGCGAGTTCATGGAGGCGATCGGCCGCGCTCCCATCGTGAAGATGTCCCTCAGGATCCCGCCGACCCCCGTGGCCGCACCCTGGTAAGGCTCGACGTAGGAGGGGTGGTTGTGGCTTTCCATCTTGAAGATGGCCGCGAGACCCCCTCCGACGTCGATGGCGCCAGCGTTCTCGCCGGGGCCCTGGAGGACCTGGGGGCCCGTGGTCGGGAAGCGCTTCAAGTGAATCCTGGACGATTTGTAGGAGCAGTGCTCCGACCACATCACCGAAAAAATCCCCAGCTCGGTATAGCTGGGGGCGCGCCCCAGGATTGAGCAGACTCTCTGATAATCCTCGGAAGCGAGCCCGTGGGCCGTGGCCAGCTCGAGATTGACTTCGGGTTCCTGGTTGCCGGATCCGCTCATGGCAGGTTCAATCCCTCGATCCTTTCGTCCGCTTCCGTCCTCACGCCGGACCTCAGGTCCGCGACGAGTGTCCGATGACCGATTCGAAGAGCAGCCGTCCATCCTCACTTCCGAGGATCGCCTCCGCGCACCGGTCGGGATGGGGCATCAGCCCCAGAACGTTGCCCCGCTCGTTCAGGACTCCCGCGATGGAGAGGAGGGATCCGTTGGGGTTCGACTCCTCGGTGAGAGCTCCCTTCGGATCGCAATAGCGGAATGCGATGCGCCCCTCCACCTCGAGCCGCTTGAGCACCTTGGCGTCCGCGTAGTAGCACCCCTCCCCGTGGCCGATGGGCATCTTCAGGACCTTCCCCGCGGGGATCCCTTGCGTGAAGGCCGAGCTTGCGGAGTCGGCACGCAAATGGACGTCCTGGCAGAGG
>DASYRY010000347.1:0-6731 GCA_036004025.1 Candidatus Polarisedimenticolia bacterium
TCGCACGCCGTTGCGGCCGAGGATGGCATGCTCACGTCAGCGGAGATTGCCTCGCTCGACATGTCCTCGGCGAGACTCGTCGTCCTGTCGGCGTGCGAGACCGGACTCGGGAAGCTCGTGGATCGAGAGGGCGTGCTCGGCCTGCGACGCGCGTTCCAGGTGGCAGGGGCTCAGAACCTCGTGATGACCCTCTGGCCGGTGGAGGACGAGGCCACGCGAGAATGGATCTCGCACTTCTATGCCTTTTATCTGAAGGGTCGCTCGGCCGCCCGATCGTCGCGGGAAGCGAGCCTGGAAATCCTCAGGAGCCGGCGCGCGAACGGACGCAGCACCCTTCCCTTTTACTGGGGCGCGTTCGTGGACGCGGGCGGCTGGAGGTAGGAGCTACGGATCAGCGAGGGATTTCGTCCATTCGATGGGGACGCGGTAGAGCGACCCGCCCGGGGCGTCGACGGCGATCAACCTGAAAGTGGTGCGGCCGGTTTCCAGGACCCCGGTGGGAATCAAGAGAGTGACCACTCCGGTCCGTTCCTTGTGAGCACGGATGGCAGCGGCAGTCATCTCCTGGGACCACGCAAGAGTCTCCCCTTCTCGTGTCAGCTCATAGCGGAACCGTGCCGTGGGCGCAGCGGCCTTTGGGACGGAAGCGGGACAGGCGACGATCACCGCTTGTTGCCGCGGACCGATCCGATAAGCGGCGGGTGCCTCCTCCCCACGCAAGGGGCGAGGCAAGAGGAGCTGCGGGCCGATCCGCGGTAGGACTTCCAGGGGCCTCTCGCTCACCGAAGGCTGCGGCCGCTCGGCAAGGGCCGGGATCCTTGAGGGGGAGACAGCCCTGTCCCGCGCCACGTACCCCAGGGCGATGCCGATCAGGAGCCCCGCGGCGGTGGCGAGCCCCATTGGCATCCCCGCGATGGCTCTCCTCCTTGGTCGCTGGGTCGTCACGCCTCCTTGCACCGGAACTGCCGGAATCGGCTTGTCTCCCATCTTTCTCCAGACGTCCACTTCGAGCGCACAGCTGGCGCAGATCCCAAGGTGCCGGGCGATACGATCCCGGGACGGCGAGGCATTCCCTATCCAGAATTCCCTCAGCTCCTCTTCGGACGGATGAGGCTCGAACATCGCCTCTGGGTCGTCTTTGAGGTGCTTTGCCAGTTCTTCCAGGCTCGCAGCCATGTCGCGACAGAGGGTGCACTCGGTCAAATGCTCCGCCACCCGCCTGCGCGCGGAGTCATCGAGCCGCCCCGCGGCAAAATCGGGCAGCTCCCTCTGGGCCCAATCATGATGATTCACCCGCTCTCCTCGCTTAATATTCGGGCGCGGACGGGAGGAGTTCCGGAAAAAGCGCTCCCGCCAAAGGAATCACACTTTCTCCTTGGCGCGATTCCGGAAAATGCTGACACGCAGCGCCTCGTGGGCTCTTTCCAAGCATCTGAAGAGCCTCGATTTGATGGTCCCTACCGCGAGATGGTAAGAGGCGGCAATCTCCTCGTAGCTTCGGGCTTCATAGAAATAGACACGGATTAGATCGCGGCAGTCCTCGGACGCCAAGTCCAAGACGCGCCGGACGAGCTGTCGAGAGATGGCGCTTGCCTCGGGGTCGGTGGAACGACTCTCGAGAACCGGCACGTCCTCAGGCGCACGGGAGGCGATTTGCCGCGTGAGAGCTTGATGCGATACGTGACGCGCGATCCCCTGCACGTAGGCTCTGAAGTCCCGGTTCACGTCGAACCGCTCTTTCTGGAGGCTCTCCACCACGCGCGCGAGAACCTCTTGGACGAGATCCGGCCATTCGCTTCGGAGCGACCAAAAACGCGGGGAGGTGAGCGCAATGGAGATCCAGCGAAACAACTCGGACAGAGCCTTGGGATCATTTTCCAACAGCCGCCGGGCGATACTGTGCTCGGGATAGGGCAATCGGAGGCTCCCGACTTGAGCTTCGGGTGACGGGAGCCTGAGGATACGAGAGGCCCTTGCTCCTGTCAACGGACGAGAACGTCGGATTCCTGACGGTCCTGCACTCCCGGTGCGGCAGGAACGACGTTGATCTTCGACTCGTGGAACCCTAGATTGCCTGAGTCATGGCCTCCCTTCCCGATCTCGCCACCCCCACCTTGCGCGCTGCACCGAGCGCCTCGCGGCGGACCTTCCTGCACTCGCTACGCTTGAAGGTCTTCGGCCGAAGGCGGCGCCTCCTGATCAACCGGAAATACCAGCTTCGCTGCGCGTTGCGCAGCGTGATCGGAGCCGGCGTCTTGGTGGGACTGCTGGTGTTCGTCTTGGATCGGGTGAATCTCGAGACCTCGCGGGATCTCCAGCAAATGGCCCCCTTCATGAAGGCCGGGCTCGAGCGCTGGGACCACATCACGTTTCTCTCCCTGATCCTCGGATCCGGGGTGTTTCTCGTCGGTGTTTTCTTTCTGGAGCTGATGGAAACCCACCGCACCGCGGGTGCTTTCCACAATCTGCGCAAGAGGCTCGAGGAGATCCGTTGCGGCCGACTCACCACCCAGCTACGGCTGCGCCGTCACGACAATTTCCCCGAGCTGGAGAAGTCGTTCAACGACGCCATCGCCTCGCTGCGCCTGCGGATGGAAGGGGAAGTGGCCACCTTGGGACGGCTCTCCGCTCAGGCCCGCGACATGCTGCGCGAGCAGGAGCGGGGCAATACGGCCGGAGTCCGGACGCTGGGAGAGACGCTGCAGCAAGCCCTCGAGGAACTGCGCTGCCGAAAGGCGGAGCTTCTGGAGAACCCGGACGCAGGGGCTCCCATGAGGCTCCCACCCCAAAAAACCTGTTGACAAGCACCCCTTTGGACTGTATTCTTTGCCACGTGTCTGCGAGGAATAACCCGTTTTGAGGCTTGAGTGACCCAAGAACCACAAAAGCGCTCTTCGGCTTTGGTGGTTTTTTTTTGCCTTCAGAACGGGACTTCAGTCACGGCGGCGCGATAGCCGCCTCGAACCAAGGCAAGGCCTTGTACTCTAGTTGAAAGGAGGTAATACCGGTAGTGCCTAAAGGTAAAGTGAAGTGGTTCAACAACGCCAAAGGGTACGGCTTCATCCAGCAAGAGGACGGAAGCGACATCTTCGTCCATTTCTCTGCGATTAAGGGTGAAGGCTACAAGACCCTGGAAGAGGGTCAGACGGTGGAGTTCGATATCACCCAGGGACCCAAGGGTCTCCAGGCTGAGAACGTCGTTAAGGCCTAGCCCCTTTCGACCATAGTCCACGTGAAGCCCCGGCGGGAAACCGCTGGGGCTTTTTTATTGTGTGCGGGATCCGACCGACGCCGAGGAGCCCGGGTCCTTCTCCTCCGGGTGCTTCTTGAAGTATCGCTGGACGACCCATTCGGGAGTCTTGGGCTTTTCCCCGATGGAATACTTCGATTCGAAAACCCCGTCCCCGTCCGTATCGACGATGGCGTAGGTCGTCGCCGGCTTCCCTCCCTCTCCTTTGATGTGGAACTGGCAGGCGTAGACCTCTCCCTCGACTTCCAGGGTGTCGAAGACCACGCCATCTTTCTTCCGCTGGTAGATTTTCACGACCGTTTCCTTGCCTGGGATGCGAGGCGTGTAGTCGAAGACCCGGAGGTCTTTTTTCTCGGCCACGGCGGGATTGGGGAAGAGCCAGCCTTCCTTCTTGATCTCGACTCCCAGAGCCGGGATCGACACCAGCAAGAGGAGGCTGGAAAGAACCAGGCGTCGTGCCATGAATAGGATCTCCGAAGGGCAAGATCGTAGCACAGCGCGGGCTCGGCGGCGAGATGCGTGGAGGGCCCGAAAGTGGCTCAGGGATGGGAGTCTAGGGTTCGAGATCGCCGTCCGGACTGGAGTTGGCGAGGATGGTCTTGTAGTAAGGAAGCAGACGCCGGTTGTAGACTTCGAAGAGCTTGTCCAGGAGATCCTTCGGATCTTCGCTGTACACCACCTGGGCTCCCGTGTTCTTCTCGATGAAGGAGATGATCGTCTCGATCTTGTCGGTGATTCCTCCGGTCCCCTTCAGCACTCCGATGACTTTGGCCTCATCGTAGGCGATCGCGAACTCACCCAGGGTTCCGGATCGGCCGCCCATGAACACTACCATGTCGCACGAGCGGATGTTCTCGATCTCACGACCCATGAGACCGCTTCCCGTGTAGATGATGGCGTCGTATCCATGGTAGGGAGAAGCGTACTTCATGGCGTGTTCCTCGAAATTCAGGGCGGGAGAGATCCCGATGACGGTCCCGCCGACCTCCCGGGCTCCCAGCACCGCCTGGTGCGGAAGGCCGGGGCAGGCGCCAGTGATGAGCACACACCCGCGACGCGCGATCTCGACGCCCATGAGCCGAGCCTTCTCGAGGATCAGGTGGCTGAGGTTTCCTCCGGCGGATCCCATGACGCCGACGGAAATCCTCAGCACGCTCGAAGGGTCTTTACCTTTTTCCTGTTTCATCGGGCGCGCAGTCTAGCACCGATCTCCGCTCGTGCAAAACAGGCCGGCGTGCCCCCCGGCCCGTTTGACCAGCGTTTGAGGCGACTCCTATAATGCGCGCGGCTCATCACCGTCACGCGCTTCGGAGCTCCTCATGAAAAGGCTGCTGGACCTCGCGCTCCGCTTGCTCTTCCTGTGCGCCGCCGCGCTTCCCGCCGGTTGCGCGCCGGGCGGCGCCTTCACGCTTCCCGAGGATCCGATGGTGGGAAAGCTCGCGCCTCCCTTCAGCTTTCACAGCGTCCACAAGCGTGCGTTCCCCTCCAGCAATTTCAAGGGCAAGACTCTCGTTCTGGTCTTCATCCGGCCCGGGCAGCCGGAGCTCGAGGCGCTTCTTCGCGAGCTGGAATCGATGCATGAGCTTCCCGTCTACTCCGGCGTGCAATTCGCGGTCATGAGTCCCGAGGACGATCCTCTTACCGAGCCTTACTGGGTCGGGCTGAAGAACAAGCTTCCCGTCCTTCTCGATTTCACCAACGTGGCGGGCAAGTTTTCGGCGGGGTCGCTTCCGATGGTGGTCGTCCTGGACCACCGAGGAATCGTGCAGCTCAGGCTCGACGGATACGTAGGGGGGCAGTTTCATCCCAGGCTGGAGGCCACCGAGAAGCTCATCCGCCGGCTCGAGACCGAGCGATCCCGTCCGGCAAGCGCGCGCTGATCTCCGGAAGATCGAGCGCTAGCGCATCTCCCCGTCCTTCCCCTCCTCGATCCCCAATCTCCTCCTCGCCATCGAGCGCAGGGCGAAGTAGGCGGCCAGCAGGACCAGCAGAAGCCCCATCACCTGCCATGCCCGATGAAATTGAAGCAGCAAGGATTCCAGGTGAGGTCCCGCCAGGAATCCTGCCAGGATGAACAGAGGAACGTGAAAAAGCGCTCCCGCGAAGTCGTACGCCAGGAACCTGCCTCGTGGCATGTTCAAGATGCCCGCGGCGATGAACACCGGACCCCGGAGCCCGGAGACGAATCTCGCGAAAAAGACCATCTTCGTGCCGTGACGGGCGAACCGTCCTCGGATCCAGCGATAGCGGGCCGGGCTCAGCACGTGGGAGAACCAGCGGTGCGCGACTACCTTGGGGCCGAAGTGCTTGCCCAGGGAATAGACGACCTGGTCCCCCGAGACGACGCCCGCGATCCCGACGAGTGCGGCGGGCAGCGGGGACATGAGGTCCTTGCTGATCAGGAACCCCGCTGCCGCCAGGGTCAGGTCTTCCGGCAGGGGCATTCCCACGGCCGAGAGGAGCAGCAGGGTGTACATCCCCAGGTAGACCAGGTGAGGATTGAAATCCTGCAAAGTGTCGAAGGCTGAGGCAAGAAGCAAGGCTGGTTTGACTCGCGAAGAGTCCTCTCCTAGAATCGGGGAACTTGCCGCACTATAGCACACGGAGGGAGAGAGTCATGGCGAGCTGGGACACCCGGAAGGCATGGGGGCTCCAGCGACGCATTGCCTCGTGCGCTCTCCTGCTCGTCTTGCTTCTTCTGAACATCGCCTCCGACCGTCTTCACAATCATCCTGGCATCGAGGAATGGCTGTCGCGCGCCGCCCCATCGGCACGCGGCGATGTCTGGACACTTCTCGCCGATTCCGAGACCTCGCGCCGTCCCATGGTCTGTTTGGCGTGCCTGCACCATCGCACGCTAGGGGTGGGACCGATCGATTACCTGCCCGAGGGACGTCTCGTCGCCACCGCGCGCCTGCGTCTTTCCCCTGTACATCTTCCCCCTCCTGCGCCCTTCTCGAGACCCGCCGGACTTCGAGCCCCTCCCACCGCCTGAAGACACCCCTCCACCCGAGGCGAAGCCCGGGAATGCGTTCTCCCTTCCGGCTCCGCCGATCGTTCCATCCACAAGGGCTTGATCGAGACTTTGGAGTCGCCGGTCCACGCGAGTCCTGAAACCGCGGCTCCTGCTCTCGAGACGGCAGGAGGATTCCGACCATGTCAAGATTCCGCCTTCGCGCGTGCACTGTTTTGCTTTGCCTGCTTTTCCCGATGAGGCCCGTCATGGCGCAGCAGGCTCCGACGCCCGCCTCGGCGGAGGATGTCGAAGCGCTGCGCGCCGAGGTGCAGCAGCTCAAGGAACAGCTCGCCGCGCTGCAGGCCCAGATCGCCGCACTCGGCGCGGCGCCGGCGGGGGCGGTGTCCCCCGCTCCTGAGCCGGGGCCCATTCCCCCGGGTGAGGCTCCCGTCCCCGCGGCTCCGATCCCGAGCGCCTCTCCCTCGCAAACCTCCAACTATTTCAATCCCAGCATCTCCGCCATCG
>DASYRY010000348.1:0-8783 GCA_036004025.1 Candidatus Polarisedimenticolia bacterium
GTAAGCGACGAAGCGATCCTCCGTGATGAGGAAGATCCTGGGCTCCGGCTCGGAGTATTCCCACTTGATCCGGTCCGGCTTGGAATAGAGGAAGGTGCCGTTCGCCAGGACGGGCTTGGCCAGCAGGCTCAAGTTCTTTCGCTCGGTGAAAGTCGCGGTAAGGCTCTGGACGGCCTGCTGTCTCTCGTTGAACTTGCGGAGCAGGTCGGCTAGTTGCATTCCGCGATTGGCGGATTCCTGGGCAATCGCGTTCCAAGACGGGGGAGTCGCCGTCAACAAGAGCGCGAACAAGAGAAAAAATCGTTTCATCATCCTCGAGAGATCCTATCTCGAACCTGCGTGAGATCCCACCTTCCGGCGCTGGTGAATCGCTGTCTTTGCGGCGTTCTCTGAACTCTTCGGACGGCCCGCAATATAAAGAATCCACCTCCTGGAGTCAAGGATTCTGGACGCGGGCCTGCCTCGGCCTCCTGTGCTTTGATGCGCGCGCATCTTGTCGGTGTCGAGAAATTTGAAATCCTTTCTCCTGCGCAGACTGCTCCTTTCGCTGCCCGTGTTGTGGGGCGTCTGCACCCTGGTTTTCACCCTGATTCATCTCATCCCTGGAGATCCCGTCCAGGTCATGCTGGGTGAAGGAGCCAACGCAGCCGACATCGCCGACCTCCGTGCCCGACTTGGACTGGATCAGCCCCTCTCGGAACAGTACGTCCACTTCCTGCGCCGCCTGATCTCGTGCGACTTGGGCGAATCCCTGAGATATCGAGAGCCTGTCCGGAGTCTGGTTCTGAGTCGATATCCAGCCACCCTGCTTCTCGCGAGCGCCAGCATGCTTCTGGCCTTCCTGATCGCCTTTCCCGCAGGCGTGCTCGCGGCCGTGCACCGTGGGACCTTCTGGGATCGGTTGGCCACGACCATTGCCCTGCTCGGGCTTTCGCTTCCCAGCTTCTGGGTGGGACCTGTCCTGATCCTGGTCTTTGCCGTCCACCTGGACTGGTTCCCCGTCTCCGGAATGGAGAACCCTTCGGCGATCGTGCTCCCTTCTCTGGCCTTGGGAACCGCGCTGGCGGCGATTCTGGCCCGCATGATCCGGGCCAGTCTCATGGAGGAAATTGCCAGCCCCTACTGCAAGGCTGCGTCCGCCCGCGGGCTCGGACGGTGGAATGTCGTACTGCGTCACTCTCTTCGGAATGCACTCGTTCCGGTGCTCACCGTCATCGCGCTGCAGCTCGGGGTGCTCCTGACGGGCGCGGTGATTACCGAGACCGTCTTCGGGTGGCCAGGACTGGGGCGTCTCACGGTGCAGGCCATCGAGACACGAGACTATCCCCTGGTGCAGGGCTGCATCCTGGTCATCTCCCTGACCTATGTTCTAGTCAACCTGCTGACGGACGTAGCGTACGCGGTGTTCGATCCTCGCATCCGCTATGGATGAATCCCGCGCGCCCCGAAGCCGGAGGCTCCTTCCCTCCCTCGGGGATCGCCTCCGGAAGGATCCTCTTGCCTTGGTCGGCTCGTCGGTTCTCCTCCTGGTCACCGTGGTGGCGATCCTGGCACCGATCCTCGCCCCCTATCCCGCCGGAGATCAGGACCTCGCACGGCGTTTCGAGGTGCCCTCCGCTCTTCACCCCCTAGGACTCGATGAGCTTGGCCGTGACATCCTGTCGCGACTCATGCTCGGCGCTCGTATCTCCCTCTTCCTGAGCTTCATCGTGGTCCTCACTTCCGCCCTCGTGGGACTGGCGATTGGTTCGGTAGCCGGATTCGTGGGGGGGTGGGTGGATGATTTCATCATGCGCGGGGTCGACATCCTCATGGCATTTCCGAGTGTGCTCCTGGCCATTTCTCTGGTGGCCGTGCTCGGGCCCGGTTTGGGCAACCTGGTGCTCGCGCTGTGTGTCATCGGTTGGGTCGGATATGCCCGGCTGGCTCGGGCTCAAATCCTTCGGGCACGGGAGATGGAGTACGTGCTTTCCGCACGCGCGGCGGGCGCGCGATCAGAGCGGATCCTCCTGCTGCATCTTCTCCCCAACATCTCCGGTCCCATCCTCGTGCAGGCCACCGTGGGAATGGCCGGCGTCATTCTTTCCGAGGCAGGACTCAGCTTTCTCGGCTTGGGACTTCCCCCCCCTCACCCCAGCTGGGGCAGCATGCTCCGGAGCGGGAGCCAGCACCTTTTCGACGCCCCGCACCTCATCCTCTATCCAGGACTGGCGATCATGCTTGCCGTGCTCAGCTTCAATTTTCTCGGGGATTCAATCCGGGACTGGCTAGATCCCAGGCTTTCGAGGGGCGCGGAATCCGAAACGGCCTAGCTCACGCAGCCGGCTCTCGCCGATCGGGGTTGCGGCGGTGCATGGCTTTCCACTCTTCGGGAGGGATCGACAGAAAGACCTCCACGACTCTCGGATCAAACTGAATCCCCGAATTGCGAATGATCTCCTCCCGAGCCGTTTCATAGCCCAGGGCTGCGCGGTACGGTCGATCCGAAGTCATGGCATCCAGGGTGTCCACCACTGCGAAGATCCGTGCTCCTAGGGGAATCTCTTCCCCCTTGAGGCCCCGCGGATATCCGGAGCCGTCGAAGCGCTCTTGGTGGGCGATCACGATGGAAAGCGATTTTTCCAGAAAGTTGATGCCCGAGAGGATGCGGTATCCGATCTCAGGATGCTTCTTCATCTCGGCCCATTCCTGAGTCGTGAGCTTCCCAGGCTTGCGGAGCACGGCATCGGAGATGCCGATTTTTCCAACATCGTGCAGCAGAGCGCCGCGGCGGATCTCCGTCAGCTCCGGATCCGCGACACCCATCCGTCTGGCGATGACGACGGTGTATTCGGAGACCCTCACCGAGTGCCCCTGGGTCTCCGTGTCCCGGGTGTCCAAGGCCGCAGCCAGGGCTTCCAAAGTGGTTTCGTACGAAACCTGCAGCTTCTCGTAGAGCTCTTCGATCTCTCTTCTCTTCAGGACCAGCTCGACCGTTCGCTCGGCGACTTTCGACTCCAGGTTCTTCTGGTATTCACGGTTTTCGAGGACCAAACGCCGCTTCTCCAAGGCCTTCTCGACCGTGAGTCGGACCTCCTCGAGATTGAAGGGCTTGGTCAGATAGTCGTTGGCCCCCATGCGCATGGCGCGCAGCGCTACTTCCACGTCCACCACGCCGGTGATCATGACCACCTCGATGTCGGGGTGGTTCTCCTTCACTGCCTGAAGAAGTTTGACACCGTCCATGTTCGGCATGTCGATGTCGCTGAGAACAAGTGAGAAACGTCTGCGACGGAGGCAATCCAGAGCCTCAAATCCATTCGTGGCGGCGAAGCTTTCATAGCCCGATTCCTTGAGCCCCTCGCTGAGGAGGTCTCGGATGGCCGGTTCGTCGTCCACGACCAGAATCGCAGTCGGCGCACCCCACTCCTCGGTCAGTGGAGGGGCGTAGGGGTGACCTTTTTTGTCAGTCGCCGGAGGCAAGAGGGCTCCTTTCACGGGTCCCGGAACGACGTGCATGGCATAATCTAAACCCGCGCTAGCCTTAGTCAATCTTCCTTCGATCCCGTTACTTCGTTTCGAGCCAGCTTGCTCCGCTATGAACCTCCGCGACCAGGGGCACCTCCAGGGAATGGCAGCCTTCCATGCACTGCCGAACGATGACCGACACTTGCTCGCGTTCGCGCTCCGGGGCCTCTAGCACCAATTCGTCGTGAACCTGGATGAGCAGCCGACTCTGGAACCCCCCCTCCCCCAATTGTCGATCCAGATGAAGCATCGCGATCTTGATGAGGTCCGCCGCGGTTCCCTGGACGGTCGTGTTCACTGCGATGCGGATTCCCTGATTGCGCAAATTGGCGTTCCGGCTGCGAATCTCCGGGACGGGCCGGATCCTCCCGAAGAGCGTCGACACGAACCCCGACTCCTGGGTCGATCGAATCACGGTTTCGATGTAGCGCTTGACCCCCTGAAACCTTTGGAAGTACTCCTCGATCATACGCTTCGCCGCCGATTGAGGGATGCCCAGCTGCCGGGCGAGGCGAAAGGGACCCATGCCGTAGAGAATTCCGAAGTTGATCGCTTTGGCCTGATAGCGCATCGAAGGAGTCACCAGGTCGGACGCGACTCCGAAAACTTCTGCGGCAGTCCGCTGGTGAATGTCCTCTCCGGCACGGAATGCGCGAATCATCTCCTCTTCACCCGCCAGGTGAGCAAGCACTCGGAGCTCGATCTGTGAATAATCGGCGGTGAGGATTTCCCAGCCGTCTCGCGCGATGAATGCCCTTCGTATTTCCCTGCCTCGTTCGGTCCGGATTGGAATGTTTTGAAGGTTGGGGTCGCTGCTGGAGAGCCGACCTGTGGCGGCCGCCGTTTGATTGAACGAGGCGTGGACGCGGCCCGTTTCAGGGTTTACGAGCTCGGGAAGGGCCTCGATGTAGTTGGAGAGCAGTTTGGCGAGACTGCGATACTCCAGCACGGCGGCAGGCAGAGGATGCGATCCCGCGAGACCTTCCAGAACATCCCCACCGGTGGAGTAGGACTTTACCTTCTCGGTCTTGCGCCCGGGGGTGAGTCCCAATTTCTCGAAGAGCACGCGACCCAACTGCCGAGGCGATTGGATGTTGAACGTTTCCCCCGCAAGACCGTAGATACGAGCCTCCATCTCCCCAAGATCTCCACGCCATTTGCGCCCGAGCTCCCGCAGGAACTCGGCATCGATCCGCACTCCTGTGAACTCCATCCTCGCAAGCACGCGCGTGAGGGGGAGCTCGATCTCCTGGTACAGGGTTTCCAATCGCTTTTCCCGAAGACGGTCCAGGAGGGGCCCCTCCAGTTTCAGAAGGGTTCTTGCGGCCCGCACCGCCTTCAGGGCATTCCCCTCTTCCGTCAGGGCGGCAGGAACTTCCCCACTCTCGCTCAGGATCGAGGCCCGCAGCCTCTCAAGCCTATAGTCTCTTCCTTCCGGATCCAGCAGATAGGCCGCCAGCGTGCTGTCCAGAGCTCCACCCCGAAGACGAATGCCTTTCCGGAGCAGATAAACGTCCCATGCTTTGAGATTGTCGGAAAGCTTCGCGGCCGCAGGGTCCTCGAGGAATCCTCGAAGCGCATCCCACAGCTCGTGCTCCGAGAACTCGGTTTCCGCCGCGTCCGCGAAACCCACGTAGTAGCCGGAATGGGGATCCGCCGCGACCCCCAGACCGAGCAGGGTCGAGCGCATCGGATCCGGCGAAGAAAGTAAGGGAAAGAGCGCGGCTCGACCTCGCGCCGACAGGACTCGGATCAGCCCGGAGAGTTCCGTCCTACTCCTGACCCATTCGGGCTCGACATCGGCGGGTGAACTCTCGGCTCTTGCGTCGATCGCGGCGGGCCCCTCTTCCAGCTCCTCCGCGAGTCTGGCGCAGCCAAGGTTCTGGAACAGCCGTCTCGCCTCCTCGAGGGAGGGTGCCTGTCGGCGGTAGTTCGCCGCCACCCAGTCCAGCGGCACCTCCGAGTTGAGTGTGACGAGCTCCCGGCTCAAGCGGGCTTCCCTCTCGTACTTCTCGAGATTCTCCCGGTACGCTTTGCGTCGGATTTCCGATTTCCGCTTGAGGGATTCCTCCAGGCTGCCGAAGGTGGAAATGAGCTCCCGAGCCCCCTTCTCCCCAATACCCGGCACCCCGGGAATGTTGTCGCTTGAATCCCCCATCAGCGCCAGAACGTCCACGACCTGCTCCGGATACACCCCGAAGCTCCGTTTCACGCCCTCGCGATCGAGGCGCTCCCCCCGAGAGGGGTGGAGTACTTCCACATTTCCCCCGACCAACTGGAGGAGATCCTTGTCCGATGACACCAGGACCACTCGAAAGCCTTCGAGGGAGGCCTTATTCGCGAGAGTGCCCATCAGGTCGTCCGCCTCGTAACCGGGCATTTCCACGATCGGCACTCCCAAGACGCGGCAGGCTTCCTTGATGTCCGGAATCTGCTCGACGAGGTCTTCAGGGGGCGCCTGTCGATTGGCTTTGTAGGAGGGGAAGGACGTATGCCGCTGGGTCGGCTCGGGGCGATCGAAGGCTACAGCGAGGTACTGCGGATCCTCGTCCTGGAGGAGCTTCCGCAGCATCTGGGTGAATCCGAGAGTGGCATTGGTGGGACGGCCGGAAGGGCTCGTAAGTCCCCGGATGGCATAGTAGGCTCGGAAGATATTCGAGGTGCCGTCAACCAGATAAAGGGTCCTCCCCGTGGCGTCCTCAGTCACGGGCCCCACGTCCCGGGGAGTGCCCCGAGAGAAAGTCGGAGGACTCTCGGTGGAAAGGAAATCTTGAGCAGAGCTCTTGAACCTGTCCCCGAGCCTGCTCCAGGGTTTCGCTGCGATTCGGGTTCTCGAGGACATCCGCGACCAGCGAACCAATCGCGCGCATTTCCTCCTCACCCATCCCCCGGGTCGTCACGGAAGGGGTCCCGAGCCGCAGGCCGCTCGCTTTCATGGGAGGATTGTTGTCAAAGGGGATCGCGTTTTTGTTGACCGCGATTCCGACTCCTCCCAAGAGCGTCTCCGCTTCCTGGCCGGTCATGCCCTTCTGGAAGACATCGGTCAAGAACAGGTGGCAGTCGGTCCCCCCCGAAATGATCCTGAAACCTCGACTCTCCAGCGTCCCCGCGAGAACCCGGGCATTGCGCACGGTGGCCGCTTGATACTGGCGGAACCCTCCTCCGAGCGCTTCATGAAACGCGACCGCTTTCGCGGCAATCACGTGCATCAAGGGACCTCCCTGGATGCCCGGGAAGACGGCTCGATCGATCTCACGGGCGAACCTCTCACGGCAAAGGATCATTCCCCCCCGTGGACCCCGCAGCGTCTTGTGGGTGGTTGCGGTGACGAATTCGGCGTGCGGAATCGGAGTGGGGTATTCTCCTGCCGCAATGAGACCCGCGTAATGGGCCACATCCGCGAGCACCATCGCGCCGCAGGCATCGGCAATCCGCCTGACCCTAGCAAAATCAATAATCCGTGAATAGGCGCTCGCTCCGATCACGATCAAGCGAGGGGAACTCTCCCGCGCCGCACGCTCCATGGCATCGTAGTCCAGCAATTCAGTTTCTTTGGACACGCCGTAAGGAACCACCTTGAAATAAGTCCCCGAGAAATTGAGCGGATGGCCGTGTGTGAGATGACCTCCATGAGGGAGACTCATGCCCAGAATGGTGTCTCCCGGCTTCAGCAAGGCGAAATAGACCGCCATGTTCGCCTGCGCACCGGAATGAGGCTGAACGTTGACATGCTCGGCGCCGAACAAGCGCTTCGCGCGCTCCACGGCGAGGGATTCCACCACATCCGCGTACTGGCACCCTCCGTAGTACCGCTTTCCCGGATATCCTTCTGCATACTTGTCTGTCAGGACCGACCCGAGGGCCTGAAGAACAGCCAAGCTGGCATGGTTCTCGGAGGCGATGAGGTTGATATTCGTGTCTTGCCGCAAATTCTCCGCGGTCAACGCAACCGCGATTTCTGGATCGACATCGAAGAGGCTGAGGCCCAAGCGACCCTCCTGGATTGCACGAAACGCGCCCAGCCTCTCGCGGCAAGGAAGGTTTCGAGAAACGGTCTTTTGCTGCGGGTGCGGAATCGTATTACATCACCCGCACCCAATCAAGAACAGCCACTCGCTAAGAAGCCATCCACTAGGTCCACATGGACTAGGAAATCGGGAAAATATATTGACAATGATGCACTCATGTTTTATATTGTCAACTGACTAAAGAACAATAAAGAGGTAAATCATTGATCAACCTAGATCAATTTACGACGAAGGCACGGGAGGCGCTTTCCGAAAGCCATAACATCGCCACTTCTCTTGGCCATCCAACCGTCACGGAAGAACACCTCACTCTCGCTCTTATCACCCAAAGCGACGGAGTAGTCCCGGCTTTGCTTGAGCAAATGGGTGTGGATAAGAATGCGCTGGAAAGCGGAGTCCGGGAGCTTCTGAACTCTGCTCCCCGCGTGGCCGGCACGAGCAGCGGGCCCGAGCCCTCCGCAGGGCTGCAGCGTATTCTCAGGTCCGCCGTCGAGATGGCGCCGCAGTTTTCGGATGAGTTCGTCAGCTCCGAGCATCTCTTCATGGCCGTGGTCCAGGCTCCCAGCCGGCTGGCTCCGCTCTTCCGCCGTTATCAGATCGACTCCCAGAAACTGCTCGCATCTCTCAAGCTGGTGCGCGGCTCCCAACGAGTTTCGGATCCGGACCCCGAGGGCAAGTACCAGGCGCTGATCCGCTATGGGAAAGATCTCACTTCGCTGGCACGTCAGCGGAAGCTTGACCCAGTGATTGGCCGGGATGATGAGATTCGCCGCGTGGTGCAGGTGCTCTCCCGCCGCACCAAGAACAATCCTGTTCTCATCGGCGAGCCGGGGGTGGGAAAAACCGCCATCGTGGAGGGGCTGGCGCTTCGAATCGCGGATGAGGATGTCCCGGAGAGTCTCAAGGGGAAGCGTCTCATCTCTCTGGATCTGGGAGCGTTGATCGCAGGCGCGAAGTACCGGGGGGAGTTCGAAGATCGCCTGAAGGCGGTCCTGAAGGAGACGCATGATTCCCAGGGAAACGTCATCCTGTTCATCGATGAGCTCCACACTTTGGTGGGTGCCGGCGCAGCGGAAGGCGCCGTGGATGCCTCCAATATGATGAAGCCCGCCCTGGCCCGCGGCGATCTCCGGTGCGTGGGGGCAACCACCCTGGACGAGTACCGGAAGCACATCGAGAAAGATGCGGCCCTCGAGCGACGGTTCCAGCCAGTGCTGGTCAAGGAGCCATCGGTCGAGGACACCATCG
>DASYRY010000349.1:0-3970 GCA_036004025.1 Candidatus Polarisedimenticolia bacterium
CCTGAAGACCTCTATTGCGGCGAGCATTTCAAAAGGCCGCACGTTCAGGTGCAATTGGACGCAATAATGATCTTAGAATCAGATAGATATAAAGGCAAGGAGCGAGCATCAATACGAAGTTTTATATACCGTGAACGGATACGCTGTCAACGTCATAGTGATGACAAATTGCGTTTCACGACGCAAAACCGAAACCCGACTCTCAAAATTCCAATGCGGTCGATGGATTAGCAATGATCGCCAAGCATGTTTCGGTTTTGCCCAGCAGCTCCTCAAAGATTCCGCCTGTCCACCAAACGTCCACGCCATTTTTCAAGTCGCTGCAAACCGTTGAAAAGGCTTGACAAAGACTTTAGGTGCGGTCCGTGCTCGAATGTGGCGGTTGTTCATGTGTTATCAATGCTTTACGGCATGCCCGTTTATAGGCTTAGGAATCCCCTGCTCTATCCATCTGAGCTACAGGCCCGATTCCGACCATTCGTTTCCGTGGCGTCCACGGCCGCGAGGACTTCCCCGACTCTCCCCCTGTCTTCGGCACCGGGAAGCAGAATAGCTTCGGGGCTCTTCGCCGACCTAGAACCGGACCAGCGTGTGGATGCGCTCGAGGGGAAGCTTCGCGCGCCCCCCCAGGAACGTCAGCTCGACGACGAAAGCAGCGCCCACCGCATGGCCGCCGGTCTTCTCGACCAGCCTTGCCGCTGCCGCGGCCGTGCCGCCGGTCGCCAGCAAATCGTCTACAAGCAGGACCCTCTCCCCGCTCTGGAATGCATCTTGGTGGACTTCGAGGGCATCCTCACCGTATTCCAGGGCGTAGCTCTCGCGCACGGTCTGCCACGGAAGCTTGCCCGGCTTGCGCGCGGGGACGAACCCGGCGCCGAGCGCGACCGCCAAGGGAGGACCGAAAATGAAACCTCGCGACTCGATGCCCAATACCTGCGAGATTCCTGCGCCGCGGAACGGAGCCGCCATCGCTTCGACCGTCTCCCGGAGCAGCTCGGGACGGCTCAACAAGGGCGTGATGTCCTTGAACAGGATTCCCGGTCGAGGGAAATCGGCAACGTCCCGGATGGCATGCTTGAGCTTTTCCTCCAAGCTCTTTCCTTTCGAAGCTTCAGGCAATGACGAAATCCTCATCCTCGACGAGCCTGGTTTCTTCCGTCGTCTTCACTCCGTCGACTCGAGAGCCCGGAGGCCCGGCTCGAAGCCAATGCTCCATGGCCTCGAGAGCCTCGGCGCTTCCCTCGGCGATTGCTTCGACCGTCCCGTCGGGAAGATTCCGGACGAGGCCCTTGATTCCGAGCCTGCGCGCCGTTCGTCGGGTGAAGTAACGGTACCCGACCCCCTGGACTCGTCCTTCGATCCGATATCTGCGAACCGGCATGGGCGGGAAGATTTGATTGGTCGGGGCGAGTGGATTTGAACCACCGACCCCTTGCTCCCGAAGCAAGTGCGCTACCAGGCTGCGCTACGCCCCGACGATGAATTCCATGAACGAACTGTTTTTCGCGGTGATCCAATGCTGCTCGGTTCAGGTGAGAGCCAACCTTAGCATCCCGCCGAGACGGCAGTCAAGGATGGTTGCAGGAGGGTGCGCCAGGCCGCTTTTCCGGCGGGCTTGACCCGCAACCTCCCCGGCCGGTAGGCTGGAGCCGCCATGACTCTCCATCGAAGTGCCTGCCCGCTCGATTGCCCGGACGCCTGCTCGCTGGAGATCTCGGTCGAGCACGACAAGGTGACCCGGATCGACGGGAGCCATGAGAATCCCCTGACCCGCGGGTACATCTGCGGCAAGGTCCGGCGGTTCACGCAGCACCTCTACTCCTCCGAGCGTCTCCATTTTCCGGCGCGCCGCGACGGGCCGAAGGGTGAAGGCAAGTTTCGTCGAATCTCGTGGGACGAGGCGCTCTCGCTGGCCGCCGGGAAGATGCGCGACGCCCGGGAGCGTTGGGGGGGAGAGTCGATCCTCCCCTTTTCGTACGGAGGGTCCAACGGTCTGCTTTCCCAGGACACCACCGACGCCAGGCTCTTCTTCCGGCTGGGAGCCTCCCGGCTCGCTCGGACCGTCTGCTCCGCTCCCACCCGCCTCGCCGCCGAGGGACTGTACGGAAGAATGCCAGGAGTCGCGCTGGACGATTTCATCCATGCGCGCCTGATCGTTCTCTGGGGCGCCAACCCCTCCGCCTCCGGCATACACTTGGTGCCGATCCTCCAGGAGGCGGTCCGCGCGGGAGCCAAGCTGGTGATCGTGGATCCGCGCCGGACTCCCCTCACTCCGCTGGCCCATCTTCACCTGCCGCCGCGCCCGGGAACGGATCTGCCCCTCGCACTCGGCTTAATCCGAGAGCTCTTCGAAAAGGGCGCCGCCGATCTCCCTTTCCTGGAAGAACACGCGACCGGAGTCGACCTTCTCAGGCAGCGCGCCGAGCCCTGGACACTTTCCCGGGTCGAGACCGAGACGGGTGTTTCCGCCGGAAGCGTGGAGGCATTTGCCAAGCTCTATGCCGGGACGAGTCCGGCAGTGATCCGCTGCGGATGGGGTCAGGAGCGCAACCGCAACGGCGGCTCGGCCACCGCCGCGATCCTCGCCTTGCCCGCGGTGGCGGGAAAGTTCGGAGTGCGCGGCGGGGGGTATACGCTGAGCAACTCCGCGGCCTACCGGCTCGATCCCACCGCCGCCGCGCGCGAGCCCGCGCCAGCCACTCGTGAGATCAACATGAACCGCCTGGGCGAGGTGCTGTGCGGCGATTTGCATCCCCCCTTGAAAGTCCTCTTCGTGTACAACGCCAATCCCCTGACGACGGTCCCCTGCCAGGAAAAGGTCCGCGCCGGTCTCGAGCGGGAAGACCTCTTCACCATCGTCTTCGAGCAGGTGCTCACCGACACGGCCCGCTACGCCGATCTCCTGCTTCCCGCCACGACCTTTCTCGAGCGCCGCGAGATGAGCCGAGGCTACGGGGCGATGGTGCTGCAGGACGCCGAAGCGGTCATTCCGCCCGTGGGCGAAGCCCGCTCGAACCATGAAGTCTTCGCCGACCTCTGCCGTCATGCAGGAGTCTCCCGCCCTGGCGAGCCTGAATCGGCCCAGGAGATTCGCGACGCGATCCTCGCGGCCCATCCGCAGGGTGACGCCTATCGAGAAACCCTCGACGCGGGGCGGATCGCCACGCCACCGACGGGCTATGCGCCCATCCCCTTCGTGGATTTCGCCCCCTGGACCGCGGACGGCAAGATTCATCTCTTTCCCGACGAGCTGGACCGCGCGTCCACCCGTGGCCTTTACGATTACGCGCCGGATCCGGCGACCCCGAGCCATCCGCTGGCCCTGATATCGCCTGCGACGGGGAAAACGGTCAGCTCGACCTTCGGACAGCTTTGGACCGCGGAAGTGTTCCTCGAGATGCATCCGGAGGACGCCCGGGTGCGAGGCATCGATGACGGCGATTGCGTGCGGGTCGCCAATTCTCTCGGCGAAGTCCGTATTCGCGTGCGCATCACCGAGACACTCCGGCCCGGTGTCGTGCTTCTTCCGAAGGGAATCTGGAGCCGCCATACCTTGAACGGGTCGACTTCCAACGCGCTGGTTCCCGACTCCTTCACCGATCTCGGAGGAGGGGCCTGCTTCAACGACGCCCGCGTGGAAGTGGAACGGCTCGCCTGAGCGAAGCCTCTTCGCCCTGGTGTATCATTCCGCCCCCCACCCCAGCTCCGCGTTAGACTTGCGACCGGCCGGGGTGTTTCGATGGCACCACAGGAGGCTTCCGGACCCTCATGCCAGTCCCCACCCCTTTCCATCCGCGCACCTCCGCGCTGTGCACGAGCTATCGATGGAAAGACTGGGCCGGCTTCTACGCCGTCTGTTCCTACGACACCCATCACGATCGAGAGTACTTCGCCTTCCGTCACGCGGCGGGTCTCCTCGATGTCTCCCCCCTCTTCAAGTACCGCGTCGCGGGTCCCGACGCCGCGGAGT
>DASYRY010000350.1:0-2878 GCA_036004025.1 Candidatus Polarisedimenticolia bacterium
AAGAGACCGGCCCCGGCCGGCTCGGTCGTCCTGAAGCAGGCCCGCGTCGTCACCATGAAGGGGGACGAGGTCCTCGAGCGCGCGGACATCGTGGTCACGGGCAATCGGATCGCCGCCCTCGGTCCCTCGGGAGAAGTGAAGGTGCCGCCCGGCTCGGTGGCCTTCGACCTTAAAGGCATGACGGTCATTCCCGGACTCGTGGACGTCCATGCCCATCCCCATTACTCCGCGATGGAGATCTTTCCGGAGAAGAAGTGGGAGTACGTCGCCAATCTGGCCTACGGCGTCACGACGCTCCACGATCCTTCCGCCCACAGCCTGGACGTATTCGCCGAGGCGGAGATGGTGGAGGCGGGGGAGATGATCGGCCCGCGCATCTATTCGAGCGGGGACGTCCTCTACGGCGGCACGCAGGCGGCGCAGTACGCGAAGGCGGATACGAAGGAGGAAGTCCAGCAGGCCGTGAAGCGCATGAAGAAGTACGGCGCCCACTGGCTCAAAGTCTACCAGCAGCCGCGAAGAGAGCAGCGGATCTGGTTCGTCGAGGCGGCGCGCGAGGAAGGGGTCGGGGTCACCATGGAGGGGGCCGGGGAGCTGCACACCGACCTTACCAACTTCATGGACGGCTTCACCGGGCTGGAGCACTCGCTTCCAGTTCCCCTCTACAAGGATGTCGTGACTCTGGCGGCGAAGTCGGGAACCGCCTACACGCCGACCCTGATCGTCTCCTACGGCGGGCCCACGGCGGAGCTGTACTGGTACCAGCACGCCAATCCACACGATGACGAGCGGCTGCGTCACTTCGTGCCGCACGACATGCTCGATGTGCTCGGGCGGCGCAGGCCCTGGTATCCCGAAGAGGACTTCCACTTTCCGACGGTCGCCAACGGAGCGGCCCGGATCGCGCGCGAAGGAGGCCGGGTCTGCCTGGGCGCCCATGGCCAGTTACAGGGGCTCGGCGCTCATTGGGAGATGTGGTCCCTCACCATGGGCGGAGGGATGACCGCGATGGAGGCGCTGCGGGCCGCGACGCAGGCCGGGGCCGAGGCTCTCGGCTTCGGAAAGGACCTCGGCACCGTGGAGGTCGGAAAGCTTGCGGATCTCGCGGTGATCGACGGCGATCCGCTGGCGGATCTTCACAGCTCGGCCAAGGTGGTTTTCACGATGAAAAACGGCGAGCTCTACGATTCGGCCACCATGAACGAGGTATGGCCGCAGCACAAGCAGCTTGGCCGGTTCTTCTGGACGAGGTGATGCAGCGCGCCGCCCGCTTCGCCGCAGCCATGCTGGGGTTTCTCCTGCTCGCAAGCGCGCCGCCTCCCGGCGGCTCCCCCAAGCTCGTCGTGGTCATCGTCGTGGATCAGATGCCCGCCGGCTACCTGGATCGGTTCTCCCGATTCTTCGGCGAGCGCGGCTTCGCCCGCTTGCGGGCCGAGGGGAGACTGTTCACCGGCGCCCGGTATTCCCATACCGCCACCCTCACGGGCCCGGGGCATTCGGTGATCGGAACGGGAGCCTACCCCGAGAGCTCGGGGATCGTGGGAAACCAGTGGTTCGATCGGAAGCTGGGGACGGAGATCAACAGCGCCGTCGGCCCCTGGAAAACCGGAGCGACAGGGCAATGCCCGGCGGCTTCCCCCGAGCCGGCGTCGCCGGCGTCGCGGGTGCCCAATCCATGCAACCTTCTCTCTCGCTCGCTGGCGGAGAGGGTCAAGCAGCGCTATCCCGCCTCCCGCGTGGTGGGAGTGGCGCTCAAGGATCGTGCCGCCATCCTCACGCCGGGGAAGGGGGCCGATGCAGCCTACTGGCTCGAGTCCCAGCCGGACGACTCCGCCCTCTTCGCCTGTTCCGCCTACTATCCCGACTGCCGGGAGCGTGTGCTCGCCTATTCCCACGAGGAGGGTCTCGACGCGAAGCCGGGCGACCCGTCTCGCATGACGCTGTTCCAGCGGCATCCCGCGTGGCGCGACTGGAGCTGCTCGCTCCCGTCGCCGTGCGAGACGCAGTGTCCCGACGATCTGGCTTCCGCGCACGCGGAACAGGCGGGACTCGGTCGCTCTTTCCCGCACGACGTGAAGAACGTCACGGCGCTGCTCTACACCCCGTTCGGGAACGAGCTGCTCGAGGGGCTCGCGGAGAGGGTGGTCGAAACCTACCAGCTCGGCGCAAACCCCCACGGCGAGCCGGACCTGCTGGTGGTGGGATTCTCGAGCACCGATTACTTCGGACATCTCTTCGGCCCTGACTCGTGCGAGACGGCCGACGGGATGAAGCGGCTGGACGCGACGGTCGGAAAGCTGCTCGATTTTCTGACGGAGCGCGTGGATCGGGAACGGCTTCGGGTGTTCCTCACCGCGGATCATGGCGTCACCCCTCAGCCGTGGGTTTCCCTCAAGCGGGGCATTCCGGCCGGGAGGGTCGATCTGAGCGATCGCGGTAGAGATCCGAAGAAGATTGGAGACCTCCCGCTTCTGCGCCAGCGGATCGATTTCGAGCTGGCGCGACATCTCGGCATCAAGGAAGATGGCGACACCCCTCTCTCCGACGCGCTGATACGAGGCTATCGCGAGCCGAACCTCTACCTGAACACACGGCGCGTGGATCCCTCCTCCGCCCCGCGCGCGCGTGCGTGGGTGAAGGAGTACCTGCTCCGGGTGGAAGGTGTCGCGGAAGTCTATACCTGGGACGAGGCCATGCGGCGGAAGGTCCCGGCATCGGTCCGCCTCGCATTCCGGCCCGATCGCTCCGGGGACCTGATCATCCAGTTGAAGCCGGGGTGGATCGAGTGGGACGAAGACGCGGGCACGACCCACGGCCAGCCCTATGACGCCGATGCCCGGGTGCCGCTCCTGGTCTGGGGCGCCGGCGTCGCGCCGGG
>DASYRY010000351.1:0-15660 GCA_036004025.1 Candidatus Polarisedimenticolia bacterium
TCGGATGCACGCCCGCCATGTTCTTCATGATTGCGGGGCGGACCAGGTTGTCCGCCGAGCTCACCACCACGGCTCCCCAGATCAGGATCCCGACCCCCGAGTGGGTGGCGCCGCTGGCGATCTGGAGGATGCCCGCCGGAATCCAGATGAGAAACGCCCCCAAGACTGGAACCAGGGAGAGGACGGTCATGACCAGCCCCCACAAGAAAGCGCCGGGAAAGCCGAAGATGAGAAAGCCCACGGCTCCCAGGAATCCCTGGATCAAGGCCGTCAATCCCTGCCCCACGACGAACCCGCGGGAGATCCGGTAGAAGTCGTCCAAGAGCTTGCGAGAGTTCGCGTCGTTGAAAGGGAGCATCTCCCGGACCACCCGTTCCATGGCCTCCTGATCGCGGAGCAGGTAATAGATGAGATAGAACATGACGAACAAGCCCAGCAGGAGCTTCAGGACGCCCGAGGCGATGGCCCCGAGGCTCGACTGGAGCCACGTGAGAAACCTATCGGCTCCCTCCCGGAAGAGATCCGGGATGTTCCTCCCGAAGATTTCCATGTTCACCTTGTCGGGAGAGAAATCACGGTATTGCTGCGTCACCGACTGGACCTCTTGCACGGCCAGGCTGCCCAGGGTCACCAAGGGTCCCACGACCACGATCATGATCACCAGGAGCGTGAGCCAGGCGGCTATCGCCGGCCGCTTCACGCGCCTCAAGAGCCAGAGATAAACGGGGCGGAAGAGAGGGGCGAAGACCAGCGCCGAGAGGATGGCGCCGAGATAGGGCCTCAGACCGATGACCAGCAAGGCCGTGAGAACGAGGACGAATCCCAGCGATAGTAAGCTCGTCAGCTGAGTCCTCACGCCTCCTCCCGCGGGATCATCTCGAGGAGCGCTTTTTCATCGAGCACTGGAACTCCCAGCTCTTTCGCCTTCTCCAGCTTGGATCCGGACTCCTCGCCCGCGACGACGAATGAGGTCTTTCGGGAAACCGAGGAGGTGACCTTGCCGCCGTGCCGCGTGATCAGGCGGGAGGCTTCCTCCCGGGTCAGGCCCGCAAGCGTGCCCGTCAGGACGAAGGTCTTGCCGGAGAGACCGGCATTCCCGCTCCGGAGGGCCGTCGGAGCGTGCTTCATCTTGACGCCCGCCTCCTGCAGCTGTCGGATGACGGCCCGATTGCGCTCCTGCCGGAAAAACTGGCGAATGGCGGCGGCCACGCGCGGCCCTACCTCGGGAACTCGCTGCAAAGCCTCCTCTCCGGCATCCATCAGATCCTCCACATTCGGAAACGCCTCGGCCAGATGCTGGGCCGTGCGCTCCCCGACGAAGCGAACGCCCAGCGCGTAGAGAACTCTCGCAAGATCGCGCTGCTTGGACCGCTCGATCTGCTCAAGGAGATTGGCGGCCGATTTCTCCGCCATCCGGTCGAGCGCCGAGAGCGCCGAGTTCTCCAGATGGTAGAGCGAGGCCACGTTCTCCACCATCGCTTTCTTCAAGACCTGGTCCACCAGAGCTTCGCCGAGCCCCTCGATATCCATGGCCCTCCGAGAGGCAAAGTGTAGCAGGGACTCACGCAGCCTTGCGGGGCAGGAGAGGTTGGTGCATCTGGAGATGACCTCTTCTTCTTCCTTGAACAGCCCCGAGCCGCACACGGGGCAGGCCTCCGGCCAGGAGAAGGGTGCGGGCTCCGGGTCCTTGGGTCTGGCTTCCAGGATCACCTTGACGATCTTGGGAATCACGTCGCCCCCGCGCTCGATCAGGACGCGATCTCCTTCGCGGACATCCTTTCTGCGCAGCTCCTCCTCGTTGTGAAGGGTGCAGCGCGAGATGGTGGTCCCGGCCAGGGAAACAGGCTCCAGGAGCGCGACGGGAGTCAGCGCGCCGGTCCTCCCGACCTGAATGCGGATCTCACGGACCGTCGTGGTAGCCTGGCGCGCAGGGAATTTGTAGGCCACCGCCCATCGAGGCGCTCGGGCCGTCTGTCCCGCCCGGCGCTGGAGCGCAAGCGAGCTCAGCTTGATGACGCATCCATCCACTTCGTACGGCAGCGTGTCCCGCAGGCGCTGCATCTCGCCACAGAACGCCTCGACCTCTTGCATTCCGTGCAGCGTCCGGGTGTGCGGATTGACCTTGAACCCCAGCTCTTTCGCCAGCATGAGGGAATCCCAGTGGCTCGCGGGAACGTCCGGGCCGCGAACCTCCAGAAGCTGCCAGACGAACAGATCCAGCGGGCGCAGGGCGGTCAGCCGGGGATCGAGGAGTCTCAGAGTTCCGGCCGCGGCGTTTCGAGGATTGGCGAACGGCGGCTCGCCCGCTTCCTCCCGCTGGCGATTCAGCTTGCGGAACTCCTCCAGAGGAAAGAAGACCTCCCCCCGCACTTCCGCGTGCTCCACCTCGCGCGGCAGGCGCGAGAGCAAGCTGCGGATGGTGCGCGCGTTGGCGGTGACATCTTCTCCCTGGAACCCGTCCCCGCGAGTCACCGCGCGGGACAACACTCCGTTCTCGTAGATGAGGGAGAGGCTCACGCCGTCGATCTTGAGCTCCCCGCAATACTCCAGGTCTTCATTCACCGCCTCCTGCAGCACCCGGCGCAGTCGCTCCTCCCAATCCCTCAGCTCCTCCAGGGAGTAGGCGTTGTCGAGACTGAGCATAGGAATGGCGTGCTTCAGGGTGACCAGGTCGGAGAGAGGCTCGGTTCCGACGCGGCGGGTGGGAGAGTCGGGAGTGGCCAGCTCCGGATGGGTCCGCTCCAGCTCGCGCAGCTCCTGCTCCAGAGCGTCGTATTCGGCGTCGCTGATCTCCGACGAATCGTCCACGTAGTATCTGCGCCGATGGTGCCAAAGCTGCCGGCGAAGCTCCTCGGCGCGGCGCGAGGCCTGGGACTTATCGCGCAGGACGGAGGGCATCGGCTCCCCGGGCGGCAGGGAATTCGACGAAGGGCTCCTGGCTGGCGGCGGGGCGGCGGCGGGGCAGCAGGATGTGGAAGGTGGATCCGCGGCCGACCTCGCTTTCCACCTCGATGCGACCTCCGTGAGCCTCCACGGCGCGCCGGGCGATGGGAAGACCGAGTCCCGTCCCCCCTTCCCGGTGGGAATGGAAAGGCTGGAAGAGATTTTCCTGGACCTCCGCGCTCATGCCCGGACCGGTGTCCTGGATGGAAATCCGGACTCCGCCGCGCGGATCCACCCGACTTCGCACCCGGATGGTTCCGCCTTCCCCCACCATCTGCTGCGCGTTGCTCAGGATGTTCAGGACCGCCTGCCTGAGCAGCGCCGAGTCGAACTCGACCGAAGGGAGAAGGGGATCGAGATCGCGCTCCAGGTGAATGCGCCGGGCCTCGACTTCGCTCTGGATGAAGACGCAGAGCTCCTCGAGGAAGTGGTTCAGGTCCTGGTTGTCCATGCTGAGCTGCGCCGGACGGGCATAGGAAAGGAAGTTCTCCGTGAGATCCTTCAGCCTATGGATCTCTCCTTTGATCCCCTTGAGGAACATTCGCAAATCCTCGGGGTTCGCGGTCCCCTTTCCCTCCAGCTCCTCCTCGAGCATCTCCAGGTTGATCGACATGGCATTGAGGGGATTGCGGATCTCGTGGGCCATCTCCCGGGCGAGCGTGGCGACGTGGGCTCGCCTCTCGGACATCTGGGCTTCCGTCTCCAGGCGTCGCGTGCGCTGCACCAAGCGCAGGACGTACGCGAAGGCTCCTCCGAGGATGATCAGGGTCACGCCCGCCCCGACGAGCGTCTTGGTGACGAGGGAGCGCCTCAGAGGCCGAACGTACTCCTCGACCTGGTCGAGCGGTATCCCGACCTCGGCGATCGTCCTGCCTGTCGGGTCCACGGGCTCATGGATGGTCAGTACCTTCTTCTTCTCGTTTCCGAGGTCCCAGACTTCCTCCACGGGTCCGTCCATCTCGACGTTCCCCTCATGAATCGGCTCGAGCCAGCCGATCACGCGGGTTCGGATCGTGCGGCGGATGACCCTCCCCTGAGCGTCACGCAAAGTCGACACCTCGCGGATTCCGCGGACGGAGAAACGGTGCGTGGGGCCAGGAGGGAGGACCGGACCGGTAGGGGCGGGCGGCGCGGGAAGTGCCTGTGAGAATTCGTGGCTTTTTTCAGGCTCGACCGTCTCCTCCCGCTTCCCGGCTTCCTCGGACCATTGCTGTTTCACCTCGGACAGGCTGTTCAACAGGTTCCGCGTAATCACCTGCTGGCTGAGATCCTTGATGATCAGGTGCGCCACCACTGCCAGGGTGGCCAGCACGAGGAGAACGAACACCCCAGCCGAGATGATAAAGCTCCGGCGAAATGTCGGGGGAATGGTCCTGGGATTCTTGTTGGACATAAACACTCGTTCTCGTGCGATATCATAACAGAGGCGCGCCAAGAGCGTCAAAGCTTCTGCCCAAAGAACCCCTTTTCTGACAGGGAGATAGATGCGTCCCCAACTCCGCCTTTACCATTGCTCCCGTCCTCTTCATTGTGCTAAGGTTGCGGCCGTTTTCCCCCCAAAGCCTCCGGTTTCCGAGGAGCCGAAAGTTGGCCCGAGAGTTCCGAGCCGCCCTGCTGCTCTCACTGCCGATTCTGCTCCCCCTCGCGGGGTCCGCGAGCGCCGCCTCGGTCGACCCCGTCCCCATGGAGGAGTACTCCGCCAGAAGGCACAACCTGGCCGAGTCGCTGCGCGACAGCCTGCCGCCGGGCCAATTGGGTGTTTTGTTGTTGCGTTCCCTGCCGGAGCCGGAGAACGCCACTTTCAGACAGGACAGCAACCTCTATTACTTCACGGGGACGCAGATCCCGGACTCCGCTCTTGTGCTGCTCTTCGATCGACCCGCCTCCCCCGGGGATTCATCCAAACCGGCCGCCCCACGTTACGCGGAGTACTTCTACCTTCCGGAGCGCGACTTCGGGCAGGAGCGATGGAAGGGAGCCAAGCTTGGCGCGGGAGGGCTCGAGAAAGACTCGCTTCGACCCGACGCGGAGCGACTCTCCACGATGCGGCTCACGGGGTTCAACAAGATCCCCGACGGCGATTTCCCCCCACGAAGCTTTCCCAAGGGACCGGTCGAGAAGCTAGGCGATCTCCAAGCGCACCTGAAGCGATTCCTGGCCTCCTCGGGAGTGTTCTACTTCGGAGCCGACCCGGGGACGCTGGGATCCCCCCTCTCCGAGGAGCTCGTCTTCCTGACCGAGGTACGAGCGCGATATCCGGATCTCCAGATCAAGGATCCCCGTCCCGCCATGGGGAGACTCCGGATGGTCAAATCGGCAGCCGAGATCGCGCAAATTCGCAAAGCGGTGGAGATCACCTGCCAGGCCTTGCGGGACGCATTCAGGGCGGCGAGCGCCGGCACGCCCGAATACCGTGTTCAGGCCGAGATCGAGCGCCGCTTCACGCACGAAGGCGCCCGGCGTCCGGGATACCCGTCGATCGTGGGATCCGGCCCCAATTCCTGCGTGCTGCACTATGACGCCAACGAGCGGACCCTTCGCCATGGAGACCTGCTGCTCATGGACGTCGGCGCCGAGTTCCGGCGCTACACTGCGGACGTGACGCGAACCATTCCCGTTGGCGGACGCTTCAGCTCCGAGCAGCGCAAGGTCTACGACGTGGTCTTGAAGGCCCAGGAGGCCGTATTTTCCATCATCCAACCCGGAATCGCTTTCGCCGAGCTGGATCGTACCGCTCGGCGGGTCATCACGGACGCCGGGTATGGACAGTATTTCATCCACGGCACCAGCCATTTCCTGGGACTGGACGTTCACGACACGGGGGATCGCTCGGCTCTCTTGCAGCGCGGCATGGTCTTCACGGTGGAGCCGGGAATCTACATCCCCGAGAAGGAGCTCGGGGTCCGCGTCGAGGACGACGTGGTGGTCACGGATTCAGGGGTCGAAGTCCTGAGCTCCTGTCTCCCCCGCGCCGCCGATGCGGTGGAAATGCAGACCCGGAATGCCTCGAGGCCGGGATCTCGTTGACCGGGCCGATCTCCCTATGTTAGATTGCGCGGTCCACTAAGCAACTTACCTGTCGATTCTGTCCATGAATTCTTCGACCGGCGCTAGCGCGATCGGTCGCGTCCGGCGTGGGACTCGTAAGAGGGGTGCCTGATGATCCGGAAGGCGTTGTTCTGGGCCGCGGTTCCCTGTCTGCTCCTCGCCCTCGCACCCGAGCTGCACGCCCAGGCGCGCGACAATTCCTGGGAAATCGGCTATTTCGCGGGCGTCAACTTCTACGCCAACGAGCTGAAGATCGAGAACGGCTTCACTTACGGAGTCCGGGTCGGCTGGAACTTTCGACCTGCCCTCGAGTTCGAGGCGACCTTCGCGACGTCCGAAGAAAGCAACCTTCAACAGCCCACTTCCACCCTGCTGCCCCAGCACCCACCCGGCAGCTTCGTCTTCGATCCCGACCTCTCCGCGAAGGTCAATTCCTACAACGTCCGCGTCGTGGGAAACGTCGTCACGGACTGGCGGCACTGGAAACCCCTGGCCTTCGTCCAGGTGGGACATCATGATCTCAACCTGACCGAATCGTGGGTCCCCAAAGGAAACCAGTCGGCCACCACTCTCGGCTTCGGAGGAGGCGCGCGCTACTACTTCACGGATAACCTGGCGGCGCGGATGGAGGCCTCCATCGAGTACGCCATCGCGGACATCTACTGGAACAAAGTGGTGACGGTGGGCATGGTCGGGTTGTTCGGGGGCGCGGCGCCGTCGGATCGCGACGGGGACGGGATCAGTGACGTCCACGATCGATGCGCCGACACGCCGAAGGGCGCTATCGTGGATCGCCGGGGCTGCCCGCACGATCAGGATAAGGACGGCGTGTTTGACGGACTCGATCAGTGCGCCGATACGCCCGAGAAGTGGCCGGTCGACGAGAAGGGCTGTCCCACCGATATCGACGGCGATGGCGTCCCTGACGGGAAGGACAAGTGCGCCGATACCCCGAAGGGAGCTAAGGTGGACGGCGAGGGCTGTCCACTGGACACCGACGGAGACGGCGTGTTCGACGGACTCGATCAATGCGACGGCACGCCGTTCGGAGCGAAGGTGGACGCCAAGGGGTGTCCCATCGACAGCGACAAGGACACGGTTCCCGACGGGCTCGATCAGTGCGACAAGACGCCCGCGGGCGCGGTCGTGGATTCCAAGGGCTGTCCGTCCGACAGCGACGGAGACGGCCTGTACGATGGACTCGACGAATGCCCGGATACGCCGAGGTGGTGGACTCTCGACAACAAGGGATGCCCGACTCCGAGGCTGGACCGACTCTCCCTGGTCATCCTGGAGAAGGTCAACTTCAAGTCGGGAAGCGCCATCCTGGAGCCGGACGCCATCAGGACTCTGGACGAAGCGGCGCAGGCCTTGATCTACTGGTCCGACGTGCGAGTGGAAATCGGCGGGTACACGGACAATCGCGGCACCGCGGCACAGAACAAGGCGCTCTCCCTGGATCGCGCCAAGGCGGTGAAGACCTACTTCGCCTCGAAGGGAGTCGACCCGGCGCGACTGGAGACGAGGGGATACGGCTCGGAGAATCCGGTCGCGGACAACAACACGCCCGAGGGCCAAGCCCAGAACCGACGGGTGGAGGTCAAGAAGATCGGCGGAGATGAGAGCATCCATCCGCCCCTCTCTTCCTACACGCCGCCCCCCGGGGCGGTGACCCAACCTCCCGAGGCCCCCTCTCAGGCGCCGCCGGAACAGCCCAAGGACCAAAGCCCGCCCAAGGAGGATGCACCTGAGCCCTCGGAGACGCCTCCGCAGGACGCGCCTCCTCCCCCTGCGTATCGCTAGGACGAATAGGCTTTCCTTCGGACGGCCGGCGGGTGCCGGTCGTCCGTTTTTTGAGCTCGTGCGAAAAGCCCACGATCGGATCTCGATCTTCGGTGCTTTCGATCTGGGTTGGGATGGATGCTAGGAGGTGTGGGAAGGAGGCGCAGCGCTCCCGGACGAGCCGAAGTGCCTGCGGTACTCGATCACGGGGCAGCGGTCCATGACCACCTGGAGTCCCGCACGGCGCGCCTTCTCGGCGGCCTCTTCATGCACGACTCCGAGCTGCATCCAGATCACCTTCGCTCCGATCGCGATCGCGTCGTCCACGAAAGGCGGAACCGCCTCGCTGCGCCGGAAGAGGTCGACCACGTCCACCCTTCCGGGAATGTCCCGCAGGGAGGAATAGCATTTCTCCCCCAGGATGGAATCCTCGCGGGGATAGACGGGGATCACGCGATACCCGTGCTCCTGCAGAAACCTCGCCACCATGTTCGAATCGCGATGGGGTTTCGGAGACAGCCCCACCACCGCGAACGCTTGCATGGTCTCCAGAATCCTCCGAGTATCGGGCACGTCCATCAGGCGCCTCGCACGACGCCGAGGGCGTAGCAGTCAGGGGTGAGGAAGCGACGCGCTGATTCGGCGACGTCGCGCGGAGTCACCTCCCGGATCTTCTCCGGATACGCGAGCACTTCCTCCATCCCCTTCTCCAGGATCTCCGCCGCCGCGTAGGAAAGGGCCCGCGCGGAATGCGTCTGAAGCGAGAACGGATAGGTTCCGAGCAGGGAGGCGCGAGCGCGCTGGATTTCTTGCTCGGGGATTCCGGCGCTCCGGATCGCTTCCACCTCCTCCAGGAGTATCCGGCGCGCCTCCTCCTCCTTGTCGGGGGACGTCCCGAGATACACGATGAAATACCCTCCGAGGCGCTTGATCTGGCTGGAGGCCCCCACCACGTAGGCCAGCCCGCGCTTGCCGCGGATGGCTTCGAAGAAGACCCCGCCCAGTCCCGAGACGACGCTTTGCAGAAGGTCGAGGGGATACTTCGAGGGAGAGTGGAGATCCACCGAGGGAAACCCGAGGATCTGGAAAGTCTGCGCCTTCTTCCGCGTCTCCACTTTCGAGACGACTCCCATCACCTTGGGCGCGACGCGCGGCTCCTCAGGGGCGGAACCCGTGGACTCCCAGCCCTCCATCCTCTCCGCGATCATCGACTGCACGGCCTCGGCGCGCAGATCCCCCGCGACCGCCACGACCATGTTCGCCGGCCGGAAAATCCCGGCGTGCCAGAGCTCGAGTGCCGGCAGGTCGATGGCATCCACTGATTCGGGAGTGCCATAGGGCGCCAGGCCGTACGGATGCTCAGGGTAGGCTGCCTGGCGGAAAAGGCTTCCCGCGTATCCCATCGCCTGATCTTTCAGACTCTCCATCGCGGCGCGCTGGACGCGCCGCTCCCGCTCGATTTCCTCGACAGGGAAGCTGGGGCGGCGCAGAACGTCGCCCACGAGATCGAGTCCGCCCGGAAGGAAGCGCGTGAGGATCGAGATGCTGAGCCCGAGGTAATCGTCGTCGAAAACCCGATCCAGCGAGCAGCCGAAGGACTCCATCTCGACCGCCAGGCGCAGGGCGTCGCGCCGGCGTGTCCCCTTGGACATCACGGCGAGCCCAAGCCGGGAGATGCCGCTGTTCTCAGGGCTCTCGTGAACCCTCCCGCCCTTGAAGAGAACCGCCACGCTGGTCACCGGCAGGCGCGGAATCTCCTCCACCAGCAGCGTGGCGCCTCCGGGCAGCGGCATTCGGCGAGGCGCCTCTCCCCGCAACGCGGAGGAACCGGGAGCCGGAGATCGGCGCGACTCTTCAGGAATCTTCGGCAGGACGGGCACCAGGGAAAGACGGGTAGCCGCCAGCAGGCGGTGGGCTTCCTCGCGATCCTCGAGCGCGGGCTTGCCGTCCTCGGGGATGTAGGCGAGCAGCGCCGCGTTCTCCGGTTTCAGCATCTTGCGCGCCGCCTCGGTCACCGCTTCCGGCGTCACCCCCTGCAGCTTGCGCACGAACTCGTCGGCCAGGTGGAAATCCCCGAGAGCTTCGTAGTACGACAAGTTGGTCGCCACTCCCAGCACGTCGGCCTGCGAAAGATAGTAGACGCTCTCGACCGCGCTCCGGGCGCGCTGGATTTCCGCTTCTTCCGGACCCTTCGAACGCATCCCCTCGAACACTCCCGCGATCGCCTCGGTGGCCCGCGCCAGCTGAGCCGGCTCCAGATCGGCAGTGATGCGAAAGGTCCCAAGATTGGTGAACACTTCGGTGCCCGCCGAGATGGACTCCACGCAACCGCGCTTCTCCTTGACCTCTTGATGGAGGCGGCTGCTCCTGCCTCTTCCCAGGACCGACGCCAGCACCCTCGAGGGAAGGTCATCCGGATGGAACAACGGCGCTGATCGAAATCCCACGAGCAGGAGGGCGCGCTTGATGTCGCCCCGAAGGATCTGGAAGCGCAGCTCGTCCTGCTGCGGCTCCGGCGGCGAGGCTTGACCGGGACCGGAGCCGGCCCGGAGCCCCCCGAACAGTCGCAGCACGTCTTCCTGCACGCGTCCCGAGGTCACGTCGCCGACGACCGTGAGGATGATGTTCTCCGCCGAGTAATGCCGCTGATAGTAGCGCAGGAGCTTTTCCCGCGTGAACGTCCTGAGCGAATCCTCCTCCCCGATGCGCCAGCGGCGGATCCGGTGGACGCGGTAGGAAAGCTCGTAGAGACGCTCCGCCGCGAATGCCGAGGGATTGTCCAGCTTTCGCTTCCCTTCCTGGATGATCGCCTCGAGCTCCCGTGAAAGCTCGTCGGGATCCACGAGGGGATCCATCAAGGCATCGGCCTGAATTTGGAGACCCCGCGTGAACGACTCGGAGGGAAGGGCGAAGTAGTAATGCGTGAAGTCGTAGTAGGTCCCGGCATTGAGCTCTCCCCCTAGGGCCTTCACCTCGGAGGCGATCTGGTCGGGACGCGGGCGAGCGCGAGTTCCCTTGAAGAACATGTGCTCGATGACGTGCGAGATCCCCACTTCGTCATCGGCCTCGTTGAAGTATCCCGCCTTGACCCATGTGTCGATGGCGACGACCGGAAGCTCCCGGATTTCCTTCACCAGGAGGGTGAGGCCGTTGGGAAGCTTGGTTCGGATGACGTCGGAGGTGAGCGGAGCCGGAATGGGGAGGTTCACGTGCGCAGTTTACCATACCGCGCCACACGATATGGGGGCGGAACCACGCCTCGGCCACCACCCTTTCGGCTTTGCGGGTCGATGGCGCCAAGCCTGCTCTTTCCTCTTCAAGGATCTCAACTTCAGGGACTCGCTTTTCGCTTGACACCTCCCTTTGACGTTCAATATGATGCGCGCCCGTGGAGCAAAGTGGACTGAAGTGGAAATCAGCCCGCGTCCTACTTGCCTCCAGGCGGCTTTCTAAAGAACAGAAATCAATATCCCGGGCCTGGTGAGTCCGGGGGCCTTGTGCGCCCTGCATCGGGCGTCTGAACCACTTTCCTGGGGAAAGGCGCATGCTGAGGGGAAACTCTCCAGCCAGGATCGACGAGAAGGGGCGCCTGAAGATCCCCACCACCTTCCGCAGCTTCATCGAGCAGCAGTACGGGCGGGATGTGTTCATCACCAGTCTTTCGGGCGAATACGTGCGAATCTACCCGATGGCGGTGTGGCTGGAAATCGAAAAGAAAGTCGCCGCCGTCTCCTCGATGAACCCCACGATCTCGCGCTTCCTGAATCGTGTGAACTACTACGGTTCGGTCGCGAGCTTCGATGCTCAGGGACGCGTCGTCATTCAACCTCTCTTGAGGAAGACGGCCGAGGTCACCGGAGAGGTGGCCGTGCTCGGCAATCAGCGCTATCTGGACGTCTGGAACCGCGAGAAGTTCGAGTCCAGATTGGGAGCCGAGCCCATGACCGAGGAAGATCAGCGCGTCCTGGCCAGTTTCGGAATCTGAGAGAGCCGCGCATGTTCGTCGAGGCAGTTACCGTGAGTCACTCCCGCCGCGTATCCGATCCGCCTCGGCATCTCCCCGTCCTCCTGGATGAGAGCCTGGAGCTGCTCGACCTTCCCGAGGGGGGCACCGCGGTGGACTGCACCGTCGGGCTGGGCGGCCACACGCGGGCGATGCTCGAAGCCGTGGGTCCTTCGGGACGGGTGATCGGGCTGGACCGGGACGCCGAATCCCTGTCGCGCGCCCGGCAGGAGCTGCGCGAGTACGGGCCGCGATTCCTCCCCATCCATGCCGACTACCGGGAGCTCCCAGGGATCCTTTCCGGCCTGAAGGTCGAGCGCGTGCAGGGATTGCTGGCTGATTTCGGGTTCTCCTCGTTCCAGCTGGAGACCCCGGAGCGCGGATTCTCGTTCCTCGCGGACGGTCCGCTCGACATGCGCCTGGATCGATCGAAAGGACCGACCGCCGCCGGTCTCCTCGCCTCGCTGGAGGAAGCCGAACTCTGCGAGATTCTTCGCGAGTTCGGAGAGGAGCCCGCCGCGCGCCGCATCGCGAAGGCCCTGTGCCGCGAGCAGCGAAAGTCGCCCATCACTTCGACCCTGCGGCTCGCGGAGATCGTGGAATCGGCCAAAGGCGGCAGGCGAGGCTCTCGAATCCACCCCGCCACCCGGACGTTCCAGGCGTTGCGCATCGCGGTGAACCGTGAGCTGGAAGGGCTCGAGGCGTTCGTGGAGGCGGCTTGCGGGCTCGTCTCGCTCGGAGCGCGGGCCGCCTTCATCGCCTTTCACTCGCTCGAGGACCGCATGGTCAAGCAGACGATCGCCCGGCTGGTGCCTCATTGCGTCTGCCCGCCCGCCCTTCCCGTGTGCGTCTGCGGCCGGCTCGGCATGGTGGAGAAGGTGACGCGAAAAGCCGTCCGCCCGCGCAGCCAAGAGATCGACCTGAATCCTCGTGCCCGCAGCGCCAGGCTGCGGGTCGTCCGCCGTCTGGAGAGCCGGGCATGAGCCAGGAAGCTTCGCGTCGCGTGATGCTCAACCGGCGACTGGTCAAGGAGCGCGACCAGGCCCGCGCCCGCGAGCTGCGGAGGATGGCCTGGATCTGCGCGGCCTTGCTGGCTCCCGTCCTGTTCTACGTCTGGCAGCAGATCGAGTTCATTCGCACCGGGTATCAGATCGAGCACCTGCGCTCCGAGAAGAACCGCCTGATCGAGTGGAACCGGCAGATGAAGCTCGAGCGCGCGACGCTTCTCAATCTGAAGCGCGTCGAGGACTTAGGACGCAGTCACCTGGGACTGGTACCTCCCGATCCCAAGAACACCTTGAAGATCCGGCTCACCGGCGAAGTCTCCGACGCGACGAGCGTGGTCCAGGCGCGCGCTCCGGTCGGAGGCTTGATCGCGGCGGAGCGATAGGGAGCTCATATCATGTGGCAGCGTGGAAGCGTCCCGGGCCGAGTGACCGCCCTGGTCATCGCCTTGGGGTCCGCGCTGGCCTTCATTCAGCTGCGCCTGGTCCAGGTGCAGGTCCTCCAATCCCCAGGGTTGCGCGCCGCCGCCCGGTCTCAGCAGGAAACGGTCGTCACGCTGGACCCGAAAAGAGGGCCCATCTACGACCGCAACGGCAGGGAGCTGGCGCTCTCGGTCGACGTCGATTCGGTCTATGCCGACCCGTCCGAGATCGCCAATCCGACGCTCGCCGCGCGCAAGCTCTCCTCGCTGCTGGACTGCCGGTTCGAAGATCTGCGCTCGAGGCTGAAGAGCGGGCGTCGCTTCGCCTGGGTGCAGCGGAAGATCACGCCATCCCAGCGCAAGGCCGTGGAGAGGCTCAAGCTCAAGGGAATCTACTTCGCGCGTGAAAGCAAGCGCTTCTACCCCAAGGGAGTCCTCGCCGCCCACGTGCTCGGCTACGCGGGAGTGGACAACCAGGGGCTCGACGGAATCGAGTATTCGCAGGATTCGGCGGTACGGGGCAAGCCGGGATTCCTCATCGCGCTTCGGGACGGCCGCGGCCGCCGCGCGCTCGGCACGAGCGAGCGACTCCCCACCTCGGGGAGGTCGGTCGTCCTCTCCCTGGACGAGGTGATCCAGCATCTCGCCGAGCGCGAGCTGGAAGCCACCGTGCGCGAGCACCAGGCGAGGGGCGGCACGGCGATCGTCATGCGCCCCGATACCGGCGAGATTCTGGCGCTGGCCAATCGGCCCACGTTCGATCCCAACTCCTACTCCGGATCCTCGGAGGAGGCCCGCCAGAACCGGGCCATCGGCACCATTTACGAGCCGGGCTCCACCTTCAAGATCGTGACGGCGGGAGCGGCCTTGGAGGAGAAAAAGGTCTCCCCCTCCACGGTGATCTATTGCGAGCACGGCTCGATTCAAATCGGTCGATTCACCATCCGTGAGGATCGCCTCCCCTTCGACTATCTCTCGGTGGCCGAGATCGTGGAGAAGTCCAGCAACGTCGGGTCGATCAAGCTGGCGACGATGATGCCGGGCGCCGTCTTCTACCGGCACATCACCGATTTCGGATTCGGGCAGCCGACCGGAATCGACCTGCCCGGCGAAGTCAGGGGAATCCTTCGTCCCCCGGAACAATGGTCGGGCCTTTCCCACGCCTCGCTCGCGATCGGCCAGGAGATCGGGGTCACTCCCCTGCAGTCCGTCACCGCGATGGCGGCGGTGGCGAACGGCGGCATCCTGCGGCGGCCCTGGATCGTGGCCGGGTTGATGGGCGAGGACGGCTCTCTCTCGCGGCCCGCGCGCTCCGCCGATCCCGGCCGAAGGATCCTCTCCCCCGACACCGCGACCGCGCTCGCCGCGATCCTCGAGAAAGTCGTCACCGAGGGAACCGGGAAGGCCGCCGCGCTGCCTGGCTACACGGTGGCGGGAAAGACGGGGACGGCGCAGAAGATCGACGAGTCGGGACGTTACTCCCGAGGTAGGTACGTGGCTTCGTTCGCGGGTTTCGTCCCCGCGAAGGATCCCTCTCTCGTCATCCTCGTGGTGGTCGATGAGCCCCACGGAGGGTTTCACGGCGGAGAGATCGCCGCGCCGGCTTTCGCCCGCATCGCGCTTCCGGCGCTCCAGCACCTGGGCATCATGCCGGAGGATGGAGGCGTCGTGCTCAACCGCAATACGGAAATCCAGGCAGCGCTGAAGGGTTTCGAGTCGATGCCGGGTCTTCGCCCAGGCCGGGTGCGCAGCGGCGTGGAAGCCGCAAAGCGCCCCATCCGTTTCCTTCCCCTGCGGGTCGCCCAGACGCGACGCCAGTCCTCCGAGGAGCGCGGCGAGATCGCCGAGATGCCCGACCTTTCGGGACGGAGCCTCCGGGAGGCGAACGTGATGCTGGCCCAGATGGGCCTGACGTACCGGATCGCCGGGCAGGGGCCCGTGGTCGAGGAGCAGGATCCCGCCCCCGGCTCCGAAGTGGCTCCGGGAAGCGTCTGCCGGCTCGTCCTGGGGGAGGTCAAGGAATGAACCTCTCCCGCATGCTCGAGCAGGTGGAGGTGGAGAGAATCTGGGGGCCGAGCGACCCCGCCGTGCTGGGAATCGCCTACGATTCCCGCCGGGTGGAAGCGGGCTTCCTCTTCGCGGCGCTTCGCGGAGAAAAGGAAGACGGAAACCGCTACGTGGCGGAGGCGCTCAACCGTGGAGCCTCGGCGATCATTTCCGCCGCGCCCCCGCCCGAATCCTTCCCTGGCACCTGGGTGAAGGTGGCGGAAGATCGCCGCGCCCTCGCCCTGGCGGCCCGAAACTACTACGCGCGCCCGGACCTCCGGCTCAAGGTGGCGGGAGTCACCGGAACGAACGGCAAGACCACCGTCGTTCATCTTCTGGAATCCATCTTCCACGCGGAGGGGGGCAAGGTCTGCGCTTTGGGAACGCTCGGCTATAGGGTCGGGCGAGAAAA
>DASYRY010000352.1:0-2463 GCA_036004025.1 Candidatus Polarisedimenticolia bacterium
AATCCCGCATCCCGCGACGCTTCCAACGCTGCGAGTTCGAGAACTACGCCGACATGTCTCCCAGGCAGCGGCATGCGAAGCAGCAAGTCGAGCGCTTCGCGCACGAGTATCCCGCCGAGAAGCACGGCCTGCTGATTATGGGGTCTCCTGGGGTAGGAAAAACCCACCTCGCCGTGGCCCTCATCAACTACCTCATCCGCGAGAAGAACGTTCCCTGCCTGTTCTATGATTTTCAGGACCTGCTCAAGGAGATTCAAAACAGCTACAACGCCGCTTCGGGCACCTCGGAGCTCGCCGTGCTCCAGCCGATCTTCGCGACGGAGGTTCTCGTGCTGGATGACCTCGGGGCTCGTAAGCCTTCCGCATGGGTCGCCGACACGCTCTCCCACATCATCAGCACGCGATACAACGACATGAAAACCACCCTGTGCACGACCAACTACTTCGATGAACCCGCCCGCAAGGAAGACTCCACCCTTACCGACCGAATCTCCGACCGAGTCCGGTCCCGCCTGCATGAAATGTGCATCCGAATTGAAATTGACGGAAAGGATTTTCGACAGGAATTCCTCCGGGCGGAGAAGCGGGTCAGGCGCTGAGGGTGGGTCCAGCAAAGAAGTTGGCCTTCAGCTTGCATCAGGTTCGATGCTCTGCTAAGATTCGATCCTGCTGTAGCTTAGCGTGTTTCTTTCAGACCTGAGGAGGTGAGAAGGTGGCTAGGGACGTCTGGATCTTGAATGGGGCCCGGACCCCCATGGCCGAATACAACGGGCACTTCCGTGGCCTGACCGAAGTGGAGTTGGGGACGCTGGCCGCCAAGGAAGCCATGGTGAGATCGGGAGTCGAGCCCGGACGCATCGATCACGTCATTTTCGGCAATGCTCTCCAGACCAGCGGGAACGCGATTTACGGCGCACGACACGTGGCCCTGAAAGCGGGGCTTCCCGTGGAGGTTCCAGCGCTCACGCTGAACCGGCTCTGCGGGTCCGGCATCCAGTCGATTCTCTCCGCCGCGCATCTCATCCGCCTCGACGAGGCTCGCTGCGTGCTGGCGGGGGGAATGGAGAACATGAGCCAGGCTCCGCACGTCATCCGCGGAGCTCGCGCAGGTCTTCGGCTCGGTGAAGGAAAGCTGGAAGACTCCCTGATGGTGGCGCTGCTCGACAGCCATTGCGGGATGTACATGGCCCAGACGGCGGAAAAAATCGCCCGGGAAAGGGAGATCTCGAGAAAGGAGCAAGACGCCTTCGCTTTGAGAAGCCAGCAGAGGGCGCAGGCGGCGGTCGAGGCCGGCAGGCTCAAGGAGGAGATCGTGCCCGTCACGATCAAGGAGGGACGTTCCGAAAGAGTGGTCACGGAAGACGATCACCGGCGTCCGGAAACGACGCTGGAAGGTCTCGCCAAGCTCGTTCCTGCCTTCAGCAAAGATGGGACGGTGACCGCGGGCAATGCTTCGGGAATCGTCGATGGCGGCGCGGCGGTGGTGGTCTCCTCGGAGCCTGCCGTCGGCTCGGGGCGGCCTCTGGGAAGAATCGTGGCCTCGGGCGTCGCGGGAGTGGATCCGACCATCATGGGAATCGGTCCTGTACCCGCCACTCGAATGGCGCTGCGAAACGCGGGACTCAAGCTCGAGGAGATCGACCTGGTGGAGGTGAACGAGGCCTTCGCCGCCCAGTATCTGGCGGTGGAAAAAGATCTAGGACTGGATCGTGATCGGGTGAACGTGAATGGAGGCGCCATCGCCCTCGGACATCCGCTGGGGGCCACCGGAACGCGACTGGTGCTCACGCTCCTGCTCGAGCTGCGCCGAAGAGGAGGCCGCTACGGCCTCGCCACGGCTTGCATCGGGGGAGGCCAGGGAATTGCAGTGATCGTGGAATCGGCCGTCCGGGGCTGATGGAATCGACGGACCAAGCGGCCGCCGGTCAGCGCCGCATGAGGGAAAGCATGAAAATCCGCACGGTAGGGGTCGTCGGGTCGGGGCTCATGGGATCTGGGATCGCGCAGGTCTCGGCCCAATCAGGACTTCCCACGGTCATTCTGGATGTTTCGCGCCCGCTCGTGGACCAGGGCATGCAGCGCATCGAGGGCTTTCTGCGTGGGGGCGTGGACAAGGGAAAGCTGACCGAAGCGGCCAAGAATCAGACCCTCTCTCTGTTGAAGGGAAGTACGGACTTGAAGGATCTCTCGGATTGCGACCTCGTCGTCGAGGCCATCACCGAGAACCTCCAGGCGAAGCGCGATCTCTTCGCGAAGGTGGACAAGATCTGTGGTCCTGACACCGTCTTCGCCAGCAACACTTCCTCGCTCTCGATCACGGAGATGATGTCCGCGACGTCCCGGCCTGCACGGTTCCTGGGCCTGCATTTCTTCAATCCCGTTCCCCTGATGAAACTCGTGGAGGTGATCCGCACCATCGTGACGGCGGAAGAGGTCGAGACAGCGGCGCTCGAATTCGTCCGC